>JADGNO010000158.1 GCA_017883405.1 Occallatibacter sp.
CTGCTGCAATTTCAATCCTGCCCAAGGACATGATCGCAGTGCCATGGAATTACTGGGACTTCACCGGCCTCGACAAAATGGTTGAGCCATTTGCCAAGGCCGGTATGGAGACATGGGTAGCGCCGGGCGATGCGAACTGGAATGAAGTCTTTCCGCGCATCCGCACCGCGCTCTGGAACATTCAGGGTTTTGTGCGCGATGGGCAGCGTATGGGTTCCACCGGCATGATCAACACAGTCTGGAACGATGATGGCGAGGGCCTCTTCAACCTGGACTGGTACGGAGTTCTGTTTGGGCCGGTGGCGGCATGGCAGGCAGGCGAGAGCTCTATCCCGGATTATCAGGCGGCCTACGGTCCGGTCTTCCACGGCGATGCCAGCGGCAAGATTGACGAGGCGGAAAAGGAGTTGATGGCGGCGCAGGAAGTGCTAGGCAATGCCAACCTGCAACTAACCAGCGATCAGGTGTTCTGGCTCGATCCGTGGAGTGTGCAGGGCCAGGAAACGGCAGCCAGGCTCTTGCCTTTCGCCACGGAGCTCAGGATGCACGCCGAGCATGCCGTGGTATTGCTCGCGCAGCTTCGCCAGACCAATCCAAATCTGAAAGAGCAGGATGCGCTGACGGCAATGGATATGGGCGCACGACGCCTTGATCTGATCGGCATGAAGTTCCAACTCGCCCAGGAGATGGCCGACGCATACGCCAAAGCACTCCGCAATCAGCACGACTCCGCGCAGAAAACGGCGACTGAAAACGCGCTGTATGAAATCAGCGGCAACAACGGCCGCTGCCAGGATCTGCGCGACGCTTATTCCGCGCTCAAGGCTCAGTACTCTCAGGTGTGGATGAGCGAGAATCGCGCCTATTGGCTGAACAACGTGACTGTGCGCTACGATCTGGAAATTGAGAAATGGCAGCGGCGCGGCGAGTTGATCCAGCAGGGAATCCGGGACTGGAATCATGGCAAGGATTTGCCTCGGCCGGAGAATTTTGGATTAATGGCCGAAGATCATCAGGCAGCCGCCGCACATTGAGCATGTTTAATATGGATACCCGGACGGCAGAATTTTTGCCGTAACCCATTGCGGAGATGCACACTAAACTAATGCTGAGCTTCGATGACAGGCGGAAGCTTCCATCCCTATTACTGATCGATGACGACATGGTAAGCCGAGAAGTAACGGCAACGGTGCTCACCATGAACGGCTTCCCGGTGCATACGGCCGTGGATGGAACGTCGGCAATTCAATTGCTCGGCAGCAAGGGCGGCGCGACCGGCCCGATCGTAGCCGACGTAATCCTTATGGACGCCCAGATGCCCGGGCTGAGCGGCATCGAACTTATCAATAAGCTGCGCACTATCACCAAGGCGCGCATTATCGTTATCAGCGGTAGCAACCCGCCGGAAGAGATTGGCGCCGCGGCCGATGGATTTCTGCTCAAGCCTTTCAGCCCCGAAGCGTTGGATAAATTGTTGGGCGGATCGGTAACTGTATCCGCATCCGGCCAGCCTTCGCGCCTCGATCCTAATGAGCCGGCGATCAGCCCGGAAACGCTGGCTCAATTCCGCGCAATGATGCCCGCGTCGGCGGTGCAGGAAATTTATGCCGCAGTCGTGGCAGATCTAAACAAGCGTACGCAGGCACTTGAGGCCGCTATCGCCAAGGGGAACGGCGATGAGGTTCGGCGCATCGGTCACGCCATCAAAGGGGGCTGCGGCATGGCCGGTGCTCTGCAGGCAGCCAAGGTGGGAGCCCTGTTTGAGGAGGATGCCGGCGACAACGAGAGTAACCACCTGGATAACAGAATGGCCCTGCTGGCCGATTTGCGCGCTGCCACCCGAAATCTGGAGCGTATTCTGGAATCTGAATTATCTTCCTAAGCTGATGTCGGATATAAATAGAGCCCTAAAGTTGAGTGTGCACCAACAGATCCAGCATTTGGAGGCTTGCGGCTGACATGGAAAGACTGATTCGCATCGTACTGGCCGACGATCACCCTGTAGTTCGTATTGGGGTGAGAAATATGCTCGTCGAAAAGGACGGCTTTCAGGTTGTGGGAGAAGCCGCGGACGGCGATGAGTCCATTACCCAGACTCTGGAGCTGCAGCCGGACATTCTGCTGCTCGACGTGCAGATGCCGCGCCTGCCTGGCCTGGAGGCTATGCGCGCCATCATGAATGGCACCGCCACCGTCAAGATCCTTCTGCTTACCTCTACCATCACCACGCAGCAGATTATTGAAGCCCTGCATATAGGCGCGCGCGGTATCGTGCTTAAAGATGCCCTGGCCAATCATCTGCAGGCTGCCATCCGCACCGTTTACAGCGGCGATTATTGGATCGGCGGCAAGCGCGTTGTCAACCTCGTTTCGGCGCTCCACGATCTCATGCAGCAGGCCGCCGTGCCTCAGCACAAGACCTATGGCCTTACGCCGCGCGAACTTGAGGTTGTGGGCAGTATTGTTGAAGGTTGCAGCAACCGCGACATCGCCAAGCAATTCAATCTGAGCGAAGAAACGGTCAAGCGGCATCTCTCCAACATTTTTGACAAGACCGGAGTATCAACGCGTCTGGAACTTGCGCTGTTCGCCATTGCCCATCAATTGGTTCAGCCGCAGTAAGACGGCGTCTCCCGCTTGTTTGGCTTTCAACCAGGATTACAGGGCTATTTGGTATTCGCGGCATCCTGAACGCGCGCCGGTAAGGTGCCGCGTGGGAATGCCGAGGACTGGCGCACCACCAGGTGCGTAGGGATATGCCATTCCTTCTGCGCCGCCTTGGGATGATCGGGCTCAATACCCGCGCGCAATGCCTGAATGGCAGCCGCGGCAAGATGCCGGCAAGACATCTGCACCGTGGTCAGCGGCGGCAGCACAAACTGCGACAAGTGAATGTCATCGAACCCCACCACCGAAACATCGGTCGGCACTTTGTGCGTTGTCCTGTAGAGTCCATGCAGAACGCCGATGGCGGTCATGTCGTTCGAGCACATCACGGCTGTCGGCAGCTGGGTCCGGTAAACAATTTTTTCAACGGCTGTCATGCCGCCTTCCATTGTGTGGTCGCCTTCAATAATGTCCTCTTCAGGAACGGCAAGGCCCAGTTCGGCCATCGAAGCTAAAAACGCGTCGCGTCGGGCAACTGCGGACCGAAGGCGCAGCGGCCCGCTGATGAATGCAATGCTGCGATGGCCAAGCGCTGCCAGATGTTGAACGGCTTCGCGAATGCCTTCGGCGTAGTTCACCTTTAGAACGCGGATGTTGGGCAGCTTCGGCCCCGCGTCAATAAACACCAGTGGAAACTCGCTCTCCACCAGCTTCTTCACCAGGTCTTCTTCAATGCCGAACGTCATCACCGCTACGCCGTCAACGCTCCGCTGCAGCATGCGGCGGATCAGCGACTCGGTACGCGTGGGATCGTAGTTGGTGGAGCCGATCATTACCTCGTAGCCCTGCGCTACCCCCAGGCTTTCAAACTCCTGCACCAGCTCCGGGAAAAACGGATTGGTGATTTCCGAGACAATCAATCCCAGCATGCGGCTGCGGCCCGATACCAACGCGCGCGCCTGCGGATTGGGAACATACCCGACCTCTTCAACCGCCTTCCAAACTCGCTTGGCCAGTTCGGGATCGACGCTGGAAATATGGTTCACCGCACGCGAAACTGTTGCGATGGAAACGCCGGCGCGCTTGGCTACATCGCGGATACTCACCGAAACCAGGCGCCGATTTGAGGTCTTCTTTGATGGACTCTTGCGAGCGGCATTCATGGCAAGCATTGTATCCTTTTCCGGCTGTTTCTCGGTGCAACTATTTTCCGGGGCACGACCGAAAACCCACTGAAAAATAGCCAGTTTCAGACCAGTTGACTGTCTAATATGCCCCCAAAATGGGGCATCAACCAGCAGGATTTGGAAAGCGTTTCCCGATCCGGGAAGCAGTGCAGGGCGCAGCGGAAAGAGGACAGGGAACAGGGAGGACGGAATTCAACGAATCGGCGGACCCGCCAACTTGCTAACCCGCTAACTCGCCGCGAAGCGGCGTGCTAACTCGCTGACTTGCTGCTTTGCTCACGGATGCATCTGTCCGCCGCCCGCCACTTCAATCGCGTGCCGCAGCAATGGAAGAATCGACTCCAGACTCTCGTGAGCGCCGCGTTTACTGCCGGGCAGGTTCACCATCAGCGTGTTCCCCTTCAGGCCGGCGACACCGCGCGAAAGCCACGCGTACTGGTTGCTCTTTGCCCCATTGGCGCGCATGGCCTCTGCCAGTCCCGGCGCTTGGCGATCGATGACCCGCCGTGTAGCTTCAGGCGTGCGGTCTCGCGGCCCCATGCCGGTCCCGCCAACGGTCAGGATCAGTGCCGCGCCACGTCCGCCTGTCTCTTCAAGCCATGCCGCGATCGCGTCTTCGTCATCAGGCAGTAGGTCGGTATGTATCTCCGCATCGGGCCACTGGCTCTTGAGCAACGCAACTACTTCGGGCCCTGCCGTATCGGTAAGCAGGCCCTTAGAGCAGCGATCGGAAACCGTCAAAACAGCAAGCAGCATGGCGCTAATTCCTGATTCTAATTCGCAGGTCAAGATCGTCGCAGGAATCATCGCAGCTACAGATGGAGTTTACAAGTTGACGAGTTTACCGGTTGACAAGAACACCGCGTGCAACAGCGCTCAATCGCAATCCTCGGCATACCATCGCGATCAACAAGAAGGTCGCTCCAAAGAGCGGCCCATCGTGCAACCTGATAACGGTCAACTTGTAAACTCGTCAACTGCCTTTAAGCCACTGGCGCGCTGGTCGGCGATGCGGGAGCCGCCGGTTTCGGCTTCGGCACTTCCTGCTTGCGAGACGGTGCAATGATCGCGTGCAGAATCGTTCCTTCCATGCGCGGCATAAACTCAACCACGCCGATATCGCCGATGTCCTGGATGAGCCGGTTGATGATGGCATACCCGAGTTCGCGATGCGCCATCTGGCGGCCGCGGAACCGCAGGCTGGCCTTCACCTTGTCGCCGTCGTTCAGGAACCGGACTGCCTGATTCTTCTTGGTCTGATAGTCATGCTCGTCCACTGTGACGGAGAACTTTACTTCCTTCACCACAATGACTTTTTGCTTTTTGCGTGCCGCTCGCTCGCTCTTTTCCTTCTCGTAGAGAAAGCGTCCATAATCCTGGATGCGGCAGACCGGCGGAACCGCATTGGGCGAGACCTCAACCAGATCCAAACCACGCTCGCGTGCAATTTTCAGCGCATCAAAAGGGACCAGAATACCGAGCTGTTCGCCGTTTTCATCGATGACGCGGATTTCGCGGGCGCGTATCCGGTCGTTAATGCGGATAAAAGATTTTGCCGAACGTTTGTCGAGTGCGATGGTACTCCTCCAAATGTCATTGCCGCCGCCTTTGGGGCATTTCCCGAGTTTGACTGGAGCCGCAGCAACGCACCCTGAGTATAGCATTGGCGCGGCTAGCCGGGGCCCAGTCGGGCTGCCCAATCCTGATCCGCAAAGTAACCCAAAATCAGGCGAAGTTATAGCTACTTGCCCAATACATCCTGTATGGGTTTGCCAGTTTTTGGAACCGCCGCGTGGTAATCCTCGCCCAGCAGTACGGCTATGGTTGCCGCAAGCCAAAACTAGGAGGCAGCTACCCTCTCGGCCTGCAGCGCGCCTTCTGAGTTCATTCCCGTGGTGCAAACAGTAAGGAGTTGATTGGCAGCGAACCGGCCTTCAATTTCCAGTGGCAGAAAATTCTCGCTCAACGCGGAAGTTAGATTCCGCGCGGCCAGCGCATCCGGCGTGTGCAGGCTGATGCACTCGAGACCGCGCCCGACAAATCGCGCGCGATGAGCCATGCTTTTTTCAGCGGCAAGCTGGCGCAGCGCTGCCATGCGCTCGTCGACCAACCGTGCCGCGACGGGCCGCTCAGCATGGAGCGCCCAGCCCTTAGTGCCAGGCCGAGGCGAAAACGGGAACAGGTGCAGATAACCGAAGGGAAGCGATCTTACAAACGCGAGCGTCTCTTCAAACTCGGCATCCGTCTCACCGGGAAAGCCCACCATCACGTCCGCGCCCAGCGTAAGGTCATCTCCGGCGGCCTTCAACAAAGCTTCAACTTTGTTTGCATAATGCCACGGCCGGTAGCGACGATGCATACGGCGCAGCACCGCATCTGAACCCGACTGCAGCGGCAGATGCGCATGGCGCGCCAGTCTGCTTGTTTTGGAACTCTCGCCGAACTCCGCCATCAGCGCGATCAGCTCCGCATCCCAATCCATCGGCTCAATCGAACTCAGCCGCAATCGCGGCAGCCCAGTGCTCTCCAGAATTCGCCGTACGAGTGCTGCCAGCGTGCGCGGCGCGTTTCCGGCCCCAGGTAGATCGCGCCCCCATCGCCCAAGGTTGATGCCAGACAGCACCAGCTCAATTCCGCCCGCAGCGACGAACCCTTCTACCTGGCGCATGATTGCTTCGGCATTGAGACTGCGCGACGATCCGCGCGTCTGCGGAATTACGCAGAACGTGCAGCGATTACCGCAGCCCTCCTGAATCTTTAAATTCGGTCGTGTCTGCGCGCCCGGAACAAGCTGCGCTTCTTCAATAAACGAGTGCGCAAAAAGATCGTCAGCCCAGATAGGTGCAGTGCCCGCAGCATCAGGCACAACCAACGACCGCAGCGGCACCAATTTACTCGTTGTCGATGAGAGATTTGCACGCGCAATATCCCCATCAGCCAGATTCAAGACAATCTCCGGCGCCAATGCCTTGTGGCTGTTTCCCACCACCGCGGATACGCCCGCCAGCGCTGCCAGCTCCTCAGGAGCGCGTTGCGCATAGCAGCCCGTTACAACAATCCGCGCCGCCGGATTGTTGCGGTGCGTGCGGCGTATGAATGCGCGCGCAGCCCGATCAGCTTCAGCGGTTACGCTGCACGTATTTACCACCACAACTTCGGCGCCCGCCGCATGGCCTTCGCTCAGTCCAGCTGCGCGCAGACGGTCGCTCACCGCTTCGCCATCAGCGCGCGCCGCCCGGCATCCGAAATTTTCAATGTAGAACTCCGCCACATCACCAGTTTATTGCCCAGGTCGCTCCGCCGCACCATTACTGGCGCACCGCGCCCAAGCGCACCATCCGCTATACTGTGGACTGACCACCTTCATTTATTTATTGGTCATACCGTCATCATGTCATCTTCTGCCGCAGCCAATGTCGCCAACCTTCTTTCTGCTGAATCCAGAACCGGGACGCGCCACATCCTGAGCTTCGTCTACTTCACATTCAACTGCTATTTATCCATAGGCTTACCTCTCGCCGTTCTGCCTACCTACGTCCATCTTCGAATGGGATACAGCGCGATGCTGGCCGGGCTCGTCATCAGCATTCAGTATGTAGCAACCCTGGCCAGCCGCCCCTGGGCCGGTCGAATTTCTGACCGCGCTGGTGCCAAAGTTTCTGTCCTTTGGGGTATGACCGCCTGCACAGCCAGCGGTGCCGTGCTCATTCTGGCGGGGGCTCTCCATGATATCCACTGGCTCAGCTTTGCGGTTCTGATCGTAAGCCGCCTGGTGCTCGGCATTGGCGAGAGCCTGGGTTCCACCGGGGCCACTCTTTGGGGCATTACCAGCGCAGGCCAGGAGAGCACGGCCAAAGTCATCTCCCTTAACGGCATCAGCACCTACGGCGCAATGGCCATCGGCGCGCCCCTCGGCGTCGTCCTCGACGGCATGTGGGGCCTGAGCGCGCTCGGACTGTTCACCGTTATCCTGGGCGCACTTAGCCTTATTGTTGCCTACCGCAAGCCTCCGGTGCCTGTGGTTCACGGCGAGCATCTGCCCTTCAGTCATGTGCTTGGCCGCGTCGCGCCGCACGGCATGGGCCTGGCGCTCGGCGGCATCTGCTACTCCGTGCTGGCCACGTTTATTACGCTCTTCTATGCCAGCCGCAGTTGGAACGGCGCAGCCCTCTGCCTGACTGCTTTCGGCGTCGCTTTCATTGTTGCCCGCCTGCTTTTTATTCAAACCATCAACCGATTCGGCGGCTACCCCGTCGGCATTGTCTGTCTGTCAGTTGAGTCGCTCGGCCTGCTGTTGCTCTGGCAATCGCATTCGCCCACGGTCGCCTTGGCTGGCGCGGCGCTTGGCGGTTTCGGCTTCTCGCTTGTCTTTCCTTCCATCGGCGTTGAAGCGGTAAAGCGCGTTCCTGAAAACAATCGCGGCACTGCATTGGCCGTCTACACTGCATTCGCCGATGTCTCGTTCTTCCTCACCGGTCCGGCAGCCGGCGCCATCATC
>JADGNO010000159.1 GCA_017883405.1 Occallatibacter sp.
ATTATTGGCGAATATAGTTTATGATCGTTAAGTATAAGTTTGAAGGAGGCCCAAATTGTCCAAATCCGACCGGGAAAAGCTCCTGGATCCCCTCGGCTGGAAGCTGCTGACCGAACTTCAGGGAGACGCGCGCATCTCTTTTGCAGAACTTGGCCGCCGCGTAGGACTTTCAACGCCGGCGGTTGCCGAGCGCGTACGCCGCATGGAAGACGAGGGAATTATCCGCGCCTACCGCGCTGAAATCGACCCCTCCAGTGTGGGACTGCCAATCACTGCTTTCATTCGCATGAGCATTGTCGGCAATGTGCTTGCAAAACTTACCGAGCGAGTCCATACAATGCCGGAAATCGTGGAGTGTCACCGCGGCACAGGAGAAGACTCCTTCATCCTGAAAGTGAACGTTGTATCAGTGGAACAGCTCAAGGATGTAATTGATCGGCTGACGCCCTTCGGCACGACGTCCACCTCGCTGGTGCTTTCGTCACTGATCGAAAGAAACCTGCTCAGCCCGCAAAACCTCGAATGGGCAGGCTCCCGCAAACCGGGCGCCTAGAAGCTTTTGCCCCGTCTAGGCAATCACCCGCGCCGCACAAACCGGCAGTCGTGAGCGATCAAAGCCACTTCCCTTCTCCACATATCTTCAAGCCGCCCGTAAGGGAGGGCACGAGAATAGCCCAGGGTGAAGTCGGCCGTATCGGACGGAACCCTGGGTTGATTTGCCTCAATTCTCGACTCCGTCCCGTAGGGCCGGAGCGAACTGTGAGAAGAACTAAATTTCAGCGACCTACTCATGCGCCGGCGGCGGTGGCGGAGCCGTCGACGGCGGAACCGGCTTACCATCGGCGGTCGTGGCTTCCATTAGTTCCACCCGGGTTCCATCCGGATCGTAGAGATTCACCTGCCGCTTGCCGTTCACGCCCACGCGAATCTCAAGGGGCTTCTGGTAGGTCAGGTAATTCTTGCACCAAGGCCGTGCTTCCAAATCCGCAACTGCCTTCTGAATATCCGGCACAACCAGTGACGTGTGATTCTGCGTACCGAAAGTCGCAGGCAGCTGGCTGTACAGCATCAGTTCGATGTAATCAGTCCCGTCCGGTACCCGCAGATTGATCCAGCTCAGAATCTTCGGATCGCGGCCGCCGCGCCAGGTCTCTTTGAAACCGAGAATCTCTTCATAGAACGCGAGCGACTTCGGCGTGTTGCCGACCAGAAATCCAAGGTGATAAATCGACGGCGCGATGCGCGCGTCCGGCAGCGACTTCCCTGCTGCCTGTGCTTCCATTCCAGTCGGCAGTGTCTGAACAAATTCGACCAGCGTGCCGTCAGGATCCTTGATCTCGAACGCGTAGTCGCCGGTACGTGTCTTGCCGCCATTGCCTGGCTTCACATCGAACCCCTTGGAACGCAGGTAAGTGCGCATCTGCTCGATGTCATCGACCGTGAAGCACAGGTGACTCATCATGTTCGGCGGTGCGGTTGGCGCATCGGTGAAGAGCTCGACGTGCTGGTGGTCGTTAATCTTGATGAACGCGATGCGAACCTGGTCTGTTCCCGGCTTCTTGAGATCGTAGGCCTCATCGTATCCAAGCAAATCGTGCCAGAAGCCCATTGCCTTGGGAAGATCGGAGACGAAGTAGCCAACGTGCGAAATCCCGGTGATTCGCGGACGCTGCGTTGTTGCGCTCTGCGCAAACATTGACGAAGTGGATATGAACAAGAATGCGGCTGCAACCAGTGCAAACGTGCGAATCCTGTAAGTACGCTTGAAGCGCATCATGGGTCCCTTCTTAATTCCTGATTTCAGCCAACAGACCTTCGACTTCTGCCTTCTCCTCCGCAGTAAGAGGAAGCAGAGGGGCCCGCGATTGCCCACCGTAGTAGCCGTTGTAATCGCAGGCGTATTTTACGCCGCTGATTCCAAGGTCGCCAACGACGCGCTTGTTTGCGCCGGCAATGCGCTGATGCTTTTCTTCCGCAAGCTTCAGGTCGTGATCTTTCCAGGCGAGGTAAACCTCCTGGCACGCCTGCGGTGCACACGCACCCAAAGCCAGGATGCCTCCTGTAGCACCTTCATTGAGTGAAGCGAGCATCGCCGAAGCTGAGCCGCAGATAACTTGGAACCCAACTTCCTTTATCCGTGTCTTGATCGGTGCAGACGGTGGAGCAGTCGCCAGAGCCACGCCACCAGACAATTCGCCGGCCGAAACAAACGTGCTCGAACCTTCCGCCTTGGGTGTTAGCATCCGCGCCGTCACGGCTTCAAAGATTGGTGTGACGGTGACGCTGCGTTTGGGAACCGAGCGTGTTGCAGCTACCTGGTCGCGAATTCTGTCCACGCTGCCGCTTGAATCCTTGATGCCGATGATATTTGGATGCGACGCCAACTCCGCCACAATCTCAATCGGAATCTGGTAGGGAACGCACTTTGGGATGTTGTAGAGAAGAACCGGCAATGGAGAACGATCGGCGACACTGCGAAAATAATGCAACACAGCCGCCGAGGACATCTGGCCGGCATAGTAGCTCGATGTGCGAACCAGCACCGCATCGTATTTGTGCACTGCCGCTGCCTCGGCCAACTCCACCGTTCCCTTGACGCTCTCGCGGCCGATACCCGCGATAAGCACCTTGTCCGGCGCCGTCGCTTCCGCTGCAACGCGCAGCACGTCGAGAGTTTCTGCGTCGTTCAGCATGGGAGCCTCGCCAGTTGAGCCTAGGACCACCATCCCCGCCAGCAGGCTGCGCGAGTAGTGCGTCATGTTTGCTTCAAGTTTGCGAAAGTACACCCGCTCGTCCGGATAAAACGGAGTGGTTACGGCGGCAAAGACACCTTCAATCAGCATGGCCTTATTGTAGAACCGTAAGCGCCACCCATGCATTTTGGCCAACGCGCAGGGACTGGAATTTGGTTAGAGGTTCAGCGTAAATGGTGCCGGCATCGGACTTGAAGGGTACGGGCTTCAGCCCGAACATCAAATCAAGCAATAGAACCGCGGGCTTTACAGGCGGCTGAAAGACCGAGTTGGTGCGGCAAGAAGTGTCAGGGCACGACTTTAGTCGTGCCGTAGTTGCTACAAAATCAATGCGGGCTTTAGCCCCTGAGGGAATGCGCGTTCAATCTGATCCACTCCCGGAATCCGCCCCAAGTTTGCTGTGCAAGG
>JADGNO010000160.1 GCA_017883405.1 Occallatibacter sp.
ACCGCGTTCTTTGCGCAATGGATCGACGGCACCGGCGCGCCGCAGTTCGTCAACAAGTACGCTGTCTACCGGCTGGGCAATAGCAAGGGCTTCCGCACCATTGGCGAAATCAACCAGGATCTCGACCTCTTCCGCATGCCGGTTGAGCTGCGCGTTGAGACTGACGGTAAGACAGAGATTCAAAAGGTAGACGTCGTCGGCACCGAGTCGCAATACATCGTCGATACTTTCGGCCGCCCGCGCCACATCAGCATCGATCCGCAGGGCTGGCTTCTCAAAGCTTCTCCCGATCTACAGGTACGCATCTCCATCCTCAAAGACCAGCAGCTCGTGGCCCAGGGCGACCTCGTCGGTGCGCTCGCCGAATATCAAAAGGCTCTCGTCGCCAACTCCCAGAGTTCCCTCGCCAACTACCGCATCGGCGAAGTGCTTCTCTCCCAGCGCAACTTCCAGGCAGCAGTCAATGCCTATCGCGACGCGCTTCGCGGCGACGACGAACCCCGCTGGACTGAAGTGTGGAGCCACATCGAACTCGGCAAGATCTTCGACATGACCGGCCAGCGCGACCGCGCCGTCAACGAATACCGCCTCGCCGTCCAGACCAACGACAACACCCAGGGCGCCCTCAACGAAGCCCGCCTCTATCTCCAAAAACCCTACACCCGCCCCGCCGACCAATAGACCAATTTCCTCGCCGGTAAAGAACAGCGCGCCTGACTTTCCTCAGCCGCGCTGTTTGATTCTTCCGCTCGAACCGAGCGCCAAACGTGAAAGCCACATCTGTGCGTAATCCGCGAACAGACTCGGCGTCGATGCTTCAATCATCTCCCGCAAAATCGGCCCAGTGCGAGCATCTCCTCGAGGCGCGAGTTGCAATGCCGCGATAAATCGTCCCGTCTGATTCCTGCAGCTCAGCAATTTCGCAAACACTGCGTCGTCGTCAACGGCCGCATTCGGCGCAATGTAATCGTCAAACAAATCGCCGTCGAGGTCGAGGTCGAAGGGCAGATACGGCAGCGCATCAATAGCGCTCAGCAAGGCCGGCAACGCTGGCTTGCCCAGACGCTTCATCAGGGCCGTCAACGCACTTTCTTCCAGGTAACCCCACCTCAATAAGCCGTGCATCCGCTCCGAATCCTTCACAACTTTCGAGTGCTGTGCAATCAGATCAAGTAGGAGAGGAATGTCTCCCTCATCCCCAAGTTGGCCAATTGCTTTGATAGCGTTCGTTTTCCGCAGGCCCAGGCCGTTTCTTGCAGATTGACGTAGTTCCTTATGCGTCCAATCCCAGTCTTCTTTCACCAACCGGTCGAGGTACGTCAAGTTGCTGTTTTCGTAGTACGCAGTCATCACCTGAGTTTTGAAAGGCGAATGGTGCGCCGTCCACTCGGGAGAGAGGGTCGGTGCCGTCGCCAAAAAACCGCCTACCGCCAGGGCGAAACTAAGCGCCAGATTCCACACGAAGGTCCAAAGCACCTGCACGCCCGAGTTGCGAGCAGGCACAAATCCTGATTCCGCCGCGGACAGAATCTTCGCGACTCGTTCCCGAAGTTCGGTCGGCCTTTCAAGGCCTTTAGCCCCGTACGCAAATAGTGCGTCGGTTCGAGCCCCGATTTCGTTTTCGAGTTCATTGAGCTGGGCAGCGCCCGCTTCAATCTTCTCGCGTCGCGTCACCAGTACAAGTTTCGACATCAGGTTCCGCCGCCCGCACTGACCGATCTCCCACGCCATCGACGTGCTAAAGATGCTGACATCCATTACCACAATGTCTGCCTTGTCCAGCAACAGTCCGACGCATGTCTGCCAGTATTCGTCCGACGTCTGTATGGGGAAAATCTTCCGGGGCGAGAGCAGCCAGTTCAGATTCAGCCGCCAGGTCCGCTCCAGGGTCTTCTTGAAATCGCTCACTCCGCTGTCGTCGTGAATTCGCCGCAATCGGAAGTTGAGGAGATTGAGTTGCCCCAGCACCATCGGGATACGAACGAACATCGATCTGTGTATCTGGCTGTCGGCCAGCGTGAACACGTGGCCAAACGGACTCAAATGCTTTGACGCGATCTTTCGCAATGCCTTGTTTTCATAGCGCGTATTGAATCGCCGAAACACCACAATCCGTCGCGGATTCTTCCAGTTTAATGCCAGCGGAACAAGGATCGGCATGAATAATGCGACAGGCAGGATCACGAATCCCACCAGTGCCAGCAAAGGATACGTCCACACGGGCCGCTCCTCTGCCTGTATGCCGAAAGCGGACACAAGTCCGACACCGAATCCCTCGAGTGGCCAGATCATAATCGCGAAAGCCGCGAGGCCCAATAGAATTCCGACGAACAAGGTGAGGCCGCAAACGAAAACAACTTTGCTCGCAATCCAGCGCCGTTGAGTCGGTGCATCCAACCCTGAACTCATCGTGAATCTTTCAGACCGATTGAATTGCGAACAGAAAAGCTCGGGGGCTGTCCGTCGTCAGCGAGTATAAAGCCGTTTCGCTTCCGTGCACATCCCCCTCAGCTCGCAGGCACCATTTCACAAAATCAGATGGGTGCCCCAAGTCCCGATTTTGGGACCTGGGATCTTCTCTGCTCACACGCGATGAATCATCAATCCGAATATCGAACCGAATTCAACCTTGCTGTTCACCGTGATGGTGGTGCGCGCGCCGCTCTGCCATCATCTGCTCAAACTTCTGCTTCTGCGCATCGTTGAGCACCGCTTCGATCTTGCTCTTGGTATCCTGCTGGATTGTCTTGGCCTTGGCGTGGCGATCCTGCGGAGCAAGCGAACCGTCCGCGCGCAAGCTCTCCATCTGCTGTTGGCGATCTGCCAGAATAGGCGCGATCTGCGCCACCTGGTCCTTCGTCAAATTAAGTTCCTTTGCCAGATGCTTCGCCTGCTTATCGGGATCTGGCGCACGATGATGCCGCCCGCTCTCCGCCTGCGTTTGCGGAGCAGTTTGAGTGGGCGCCTGGCTCGCGTCCGGCGCCTGCGCCATCAACATGCCCGTGGAAAGAAACGCACCTAGAAATATCGTTGCCTTCAGTGTATGCATATGTCCTATTCTCCCTTTCGGCCTCGATCGTTCTGCGTGGCCGATTGAAGACTTAGACACCAAACCCCAATCCGAGTTGCGAATCACCCGAAAGCACTGCGCGGAATGCAGCCGTCTCATTCTTCACGAAGCAGTGCCAGCGGATCAGCCGACAATGCGCGTTGCGCAGGAACCCAAGTTGCCAGCAGCCCCAGCAAGCACATCGCTACGACAACTCCGACCAGCACCAGCGGATCGCGCGGCGTCGCCTGATACACGATGAAAGCCAGTACCTTCGTAGCCAGAACTCCGAGCAGCAATCCCGCCACCGAACCAATAGCCAGCAATTTCAATGGCCGGCCCAGCGCCGTCTGCAGCACCGCCTTGCGCTTCGCGCCGAGGGCAATGCGAATTCCCAACTCCCGCAGTCGTTTGCTGACTGAATACGCGGCCATTCCAAAAATTCCTGTGAGCGCCAGCATCGCGCCCATACCGCCCAGCACACCCAGCGCCACCGTCGCCACATGAGAGGGGAAGAGCGCTATGTCCAGTCCCTGGATCCAGGTTTGAATGGTGAAAGGCAGGCCGGGATCAAGGTCCCGCAGCGCACTCCTGATTTCTGTTGCCAGTTGCTGCGGATCGCGATCGGAGCGCACCACCAGGCATGTCATGCTGGTGGGCCTTTGCAGGAATGTGAGAAACATCGCGGGGCGCGGGTCCTCGGTCAATTGATAGTACTTGCCGTCTTCCGTAACGCCCACCACTTGTACTCGCGTTCCATCTTCCCTCTTGTAATATCTGCCCATCGCGTTGCTTACCGAACCGAACATCTTGCGCGCAAACAACGCGTTGACCACGGCTACGGGCGGCGCATTTTTGTTATCCTGCCAGGAGAGGCTTCGTCCGGTCACGAGGGCTGTGTGCGCGGCGGTGAAGTATTCGGGAGAGATGCTGAACACCTTCACGTTGGCAGCGGCGTTCGCTGTTCTCAGCTCTGTCGTCTGGTCGGTAAACACATCCTCAGTCGACCCGCCCCCTCCCAGCGGGATGTGACTCACCAATCCCACAGTCTTGACGCCGGGAATCGTCTGCAGCGCATCGATCATGCGCCTCTGCATGGCGGCTACTCTCTCGCCGCTGTAACCTGACATGCTGAGATCGGTATCCGCCAGCATCGCGTTCTGCGGTTCAAAGCCGAAGTTGGCGTGCATCGAGCGCTCCAGTCCGCGCACGGCAACCAACGAAGAGGTCACCAGCACGGCGCAGATAGCAATCTGCGTCACCAGCAACAAATCTCGAAGAGTGATCCGGCGCCCGGCATTGCCCACAATGATGCCGGTCGATCCAGCCTTCACCACTTCGTACGGATTAGTGCGCAGTATCTGCCGGACGGGGACCGCGCCAAAGAGGAATCCACTGGCAAGCGCCAACAGCAATGCGATCAGATAGACCTTCGCGTCCGGGTTCACTTGCACATGCATGGGATATTGCGGAATGGGATGCCACGCGCTCAACTGCCGCAGCAATGCCATGCTGCCCAATAGCCCAAGAGCGCCGCCGGCAAGTGAAATCAGCACGGCTTCAGTAAACACTCCGCGCAAAATGCGCTTGCGGCTCGATCCCAGCGCGAGGCGCAACGCTATCTCACGCGAACGGTCGGCCGCGCGCGCTGAAAACAGGCTGCCCAGGTTTGCGCACGCGGCCAGCAGAATCAAACCCGCCAGCAGCATCATTCCCGCAATGAATCCCTTCACCGGTTGCCCGAGCATGTCGCCCGCAAGACTTGGACGCGCCAGCGAATAGGTCATGTAGGCATCGTCTTTGGGGTAGGTCTTTTCGAGATAGGAGCCAACTGAGTTTAGATCAGTGATGGCCTGTGCCGGCATGACACCCGCCTTCAGATGGCCCAACACCATGAAAATGTCGCGCGTTCCTCGCGTATTCAGGACATTCAGGCCCTGTATCTGTTCCTGTTGAACCATCGGTGCCCAAAAGTCCGGAAAGAAGAAAAGCAGTGTTCCATTGAACTCTGGCGGCGCAACGCCGAGGATTGTAAACGGATGCTTGTTCACCTGAACGACACGGCCAACCACGCCGCGATCTTCTTGAAAATGGCTGTGCCAATACGCGTAGGAGATTACTAAGTACGGAGCGCTGTTTGGGCCATGCTCATCGGCGTCGTGAAAGAAGCGGCCCAGAAAAGGTTGAATCTCCAATGCATCAAAGTAGTTTCCCGTTACCTCGTAGCCCCATGCCTGGGATGGGTTCCTGCCCGTGTCCAGACCCACCGGAGCCATGATGTAACCCGTCAGGCCATTGAAGCTGCGGTTGCGATCGCGCAGGTCGAGATAGTCGGGATACGACGTCGACTGATCTTTATA
>JADGNO010000161.1 GCA_017883405.1 Occallatibacter sp.
GCGTTTGTCATGGCTCTCATTGAACGCCGTAGGCTGTTCGATTTCAACCTGACAGGTCCCAAGCGTACGGCAAATTTCTTCTCCGGTGTGGCCGCGGGTTTTCTAGCGCTCTCGGCTCTTGTTGGCGGGCTGTGGTCCGGCGGGTGGCTGCATTTCGGCCCCGTCTCGCTGTCGGGAATTAGCATTGCGAAATACGCGGCGCTCTGGGGCATCACTTTTTTGCTCGTCGGATTATTTGAGGAAGGCATGTTTCGCTGCTACCTTCAATTCACCCTTACGCGCGGTATCAACTTCTGGTGGGCACTCGGCATTCTAGTGATCGTCTGCCTTTCGCTTGCGCTGCGCACTAAAGGCTCGGCGGCGTGGGGCATCTATGCAATAGCTCTGCTTGGCTTGATTCCCTGCCTCATGCTCCATCTGAAGCGCTCTCCACATTCGAGCTTCTGGCAGGCGACATGGGTCACTTCAACGCTGTTCGGGTATATCCATGTGAGCAACAGCGGCGAAAACTGGATCGGGATTTTTGCTGCCGCCGCAATCGGCTTCGTTTTCTGTGTGAGCGTGTGGCTTACCGGTTCAGCGTGGTGGGCCATCGGCTGTCACGCAGGCTGGGATTGGGGCGAATCCTACTTCTATGGGACAGCCGATAGCGGCATGGTGTCGCCGGGCCACTACTTGAGCACGAGCCCTTTCGGCAACGCATTCTGGAGCGGCGGCACAGACGGACCTGAAGGCAGCATCCTTGTGCTCGGCGCAATCCTGCTGTTGCTGGTGGCCATCCTGGCCATCTACCGGCGACGGCCAACCGCTCAGGCGCAACTGGGCGACTAGCGCTGGTTAATTCACTCGACCGCTACCGGCTCAGCTTTCCGCCGGCTCAATCTTAAGCGACCAGGCGTAATCGCAAGGACGGTTCGAGGCCTGTTGCAAGTTCTCAGGCAGCGTGATCGTCGTTCCCCTAGCCGAATCGAACTTCCACGCCAGATTCTGCTTTGAGCCAAGCAAAGTGATCTTCGAACCTTCCCTGGGCCGCGCCGTGGTCAAGGTTGCTTGCGAGCCTGGCCACTCGGTAAGAATTGCGTACACGGACCGTCCGTCTTTCGATCGCGTGTAGCGAACCGCGTCGCCCTCAGACCAGAGAGTTCCCGCACGTGGACGTGTTGCGTAGATCGCCTCTCCGTTCACCTTGAGCCATGCGCCAGTCGCTTTCATCTGGCGAAGCGCCGCGGGATGGAACTCGCCATGCGAGCTCGGCCCCACGCCCACCATGAATCCTCCACCTTTCGCTGCTGTGTCCACCAAATTGTGAACAATCCATTTGGTGCCCTTGTAATTTGCGGCTTCAGGATCGTAAGAGAAATCAGTTCCCAGCGGATAAATGCTGAACCACGGCTTGTCTGAGGCTTGTTTCGATCCCGGCACTACGCGTTCCGGCGTGTAGTAGTCTCCGTAATTGCCGATGCCGCGATTGCGCAGCATCACGTCGGGTTGCAGTTGGCGCATCATCAGCAGCGTTTTGCGAAGCTCAGGCCACACGCGCGGGCCCAGCCACATGTCCAGGCACAACATGTCGATCTTGCCGTAGTTGGTCAGCAGTTCCAGCAACTGCGCGCGATGCCGCTCCATCGTGCGCTTTACTTCAGCTTCCGTGGGATCGGGAACGACGATCGCGTGATCGCCTATGCGTGCTTTCGAAAACTTAACGTCATTCGGCGTCATCCATTCGGCAGAATCTGTTATCTGCAGCGGGTGCGCGACGTAAGGCCGAAAGTCGGCGTCATACCAGTCGGGATGAGAGAAGTAGAGGTCGATCTTGATGTCGCGCTTGTGCGCCGCATCGCATAGTTCCTTCACGATGTCGCGGCGGAAGGGCGTTTCCATAATGGAGTAGGCCAGATCGCACGATTCAAGACGCGGGCCGCCGGGGGCCGTCCAGTTAGCGCGGCTTTTCACCCTGGTCTTCGTATCGAACATGCTGAAACCTTCGTGGTGCTTCGACGTAAACGCGAACATTTTCATGCCGCTCTCGTTGAATGCATCCATCCACGCGCTGGCGTCAAAGCCCGCAGGGTTCCAGGTTTTGTAGAGATCGTTGTAGCTCTGCCGGTCCTCAAAGGACATGGGCAGATACGGCCACGACTCCGCACCGCGATGCCAGATGGAGTAGATGCCCCAATGAATGCGGATGCCGAACTTCATATCCTGGAATGCTTCATAGGCGGCGGCTGAAGCCGGATGATACTCCGCGATTGGCGTCGACTCAACGTAGCTGTCTGGAACCAGCACCGATGGCGGAAATCCGTGGTACGTCTGCTGCTCCTGCCCGTGCGTAGTGACAGGCAATGCTGTCGCGGCAGCGGTAGCCGCAACGGTCGCAATGAAGTCTCTGCGATTCATGAGTGAACCCTCCCGGGGTGAAGTGACGGAAGATTTTTCGGCGATGGTAGGACCAAATCCAATGACAACCGAATTGTACGCTCGCTCGTCCGCAGAATGCGCCGCGACCATGGGGCGTTATTCTGGTGTTGACCGATGTCAAAAACTCTCCCCATTGATAGTTTGCTCACTGCTCGCGCCCACAGAAGTTCCCGCAATCGCAGAGGGCGCAGGAGCCGCTTTCTGCTACGGACGGCGTGCGTCTTGTTTTTGCTTATATTTCTTGCTGTGGCCGGCATTGTTCTGTGGCTGCGCGCAGGTACAAAAGCCGCGTTGCCCATGCTCGACGGAGAGCAGCACCTCGCTGGTCTATCTGCGCCCGTTAACGTAGTGCGCGACGCTCACGGTGTTCCCCACATACAGGCGGCCACGCAGGACGACCTATTGGTTGCACAAGGCTACGTGACTGCGCAAGACCGTTTGTGGCAGATGGACGCGTACCGCCGGAATGCTGACGGCAACCTGGCCGAAATTATGGGCGCGTCGCTGGTGAGGCATGATGAAACGCAGCGCGTTCTGCAATTCCGCAACACGGCGCAGCGCATCTATACAAATTTGTCAGCACCGGACCGCGCGCGTCTGGATGATTACGCGCGCGGAGTCAACCTCTTTATTGCTCAAAGCGAAGATGCCAGCCACCTGCCGATGGAGTTCAAGCTGCTGGGCTATCGGCCGGAACCGTGGACCGGAGTGGATTCAATCAGTGTGGGCATGATGATGGTGCAGATGCTCGACACTCATTGGCCTACCAAGCTGGCCCGCGCGCGCATCACGGCGAAGCTGAAGAATCCCAAGCTCGTTGCCGACCTTTATCCGGTTGGATCGTGGCGTGATCATCCGCCCACCGGCGTAACGCTTGACCTGAGCCAGCCGCACGCTGAGCCGGCCGTACCACCTGACGAGGATGATGACGAGGATGAGCCATCGTCAGCAAGCGCTGTGCCCGTCCATAATGCTTTGCCTGAGGCGACGGTCGGAACCAACGCTCTCTTGCAAATGCTTGGCCTGCCAACCTGCGAAGGATGCGCTGCCGGTTCAAACAACTGGGTAGTCGCCGGCAACCATACGGCAAGCGGCAAGCCGCTGCTCTCAAACGATATGCATCTCAGCCTGATGGTGCCGAACATCTGGTACATGGCCGACTTGAGCGCGCCGGGTTTCCATGCCGCAGGGGTCACGCTGCCCGGATTGCCGTTTGTGGTTGCAGGACATAATGAGCACGTTGCATGGGGATTTACCGCGCTGCAGGCAGACGTGCAGGATCTGTACGAAGAAGAGCTCGACAGCAACGGAAATTACATGGATGCCGGCGGAGCATGGAAGCCTTTGAAGGTGGACCACGAAGTTATTCACGTGCGCGGCGGTCACGATATTCCGCTCGACGTGAGCTTTACTGCACACGGGCCTCTACTGAATCCTCTGCTGACCAAGGACAGTACACCGCTCGCGCTGCGCTGGACGCTCTACGATACTTCGCTGAATACGATTCCGCTGTATGAGCTGAACACGGCCGCAAACTGGCCGGATTTTTCTGCTGCACTTGCAAGTTGGAACTGGCCTACACAGAACATTGTGTATGCCGATGACCAGGGACACGTTGCGTATCACGCCATCGGCCGCATTCCGATTCGCGCTGCAGGATTGATGTCCGTGCCGATTGCCGATCATGCGCACGAGTGGCAAGGTTACATTCCTTTTGATTCGCTGCCGAATTCGGTCGATCCCGCCTCGGGTTTTCTGGCCACGGCCAACTCGCGCGTAACAACGGAGGCTTCGCCGTATCCACTCACTCTGGAGTGGACTGATCCGTACCGCACTGAGCGCATATATAAAATGCTCGACGGCCGCAGCGGGCTTGTACCTAAAGACATGCTCGCCGTGCAAACGGATATTTACAGTGACATGGATCAGGAATTTGGGCAGCGGCTTGCGTATGCGATCGACCACACGGGGAGAGTGGACGCGCGCCTGCGGCAGGCAGCCGACTTGATGCGCAGTTGGGATGGGCGGCTTGCAACCGACTCCGCTGCGGCTTCACTCGTGACGCAATCGCGACGCGTGCTGTGGCCGCTGATTCTGGAGCCCAAGCTGGGCACGTTGGCGGCTGACTATCGCTGGGAAGAGTCGAACTTTGCTGAAGAAGAAATCGTGATGCACGCCAAGGCCGATTGGCTTCCGCCCGGCTATAAAGACTGGGACGCATTGCTGACGGCTGCCGTGCGCAAAGCGATGGACGAAGGCAAAGCGCCTTCCGATGTGTCGAAGTGGACCTACGGGAGTTGGCACGTAGTGGACCTTGAGCACCCGCTGGCAAAATTTCTGCCTCTCATCGGACGCATTGCCGGAACTGGCGCGCAGCCGCAGAGCGGCGACACTACTACAGTGAAACAAGTGGGCCGTGAGTTCGGGCCTTCGCAGCGCTTCACAATGGATTGGAGCAACGTGGACGGCTCAACCGAAAACATCGTTTTAGGTGAGAGCAGCAATCCGTACAGTCCATATTTCCGCGACCAGTGGAACGACTGGTACGGCGGCACAACATTTGCGCTTCCTTTTACGCCCGCTGCGGTGGCCGCGCAAAGTCGGCACACCTTGCGCCTTTTGCCATGACTGCCTATCGCCGAGTGAACCTGAAGCGTGTGCCTGCCGCCGGCACCCTGGTGATTCTTGTCGCCGCCGCGCTGGCGGTTTCTCCGCTAATGATTTGGGGCAACTCCTGCGGACACGACTTCGACTTTCATCTGGTTTCGTGGTTCGACGCGCTGAACAGCTGGCGTCATGGGATTCTCTATCCGCACTGGACGCCAAGCGCGAACTTCGGCGCCGGTGAACCACGGTTTGTGTTTTACTCGCCGCTGACGTGGATGTTGGGCGCAGCGCTGGCGACGGTGCTTCCGTGGACGCTGGTGCCGCTGGCAATTACGTTTGTGCTTTTGGCCGGCACCGGACTTGCTACCCGGGCGCTGGCACGTGAAGCGCTCAGTGAGGGCGCGGCCTCGCTGGCGGGATGCATTGCCATCTTCTCCGGCTATCCGCTGTTTACGGCGTACGAGCGCTCTGCATTTGCAGAACTTGCGGGCGGCATCTGGATTCCGCTGGTGCTGCTTTACGCGTTGCGGAACAGCGATGAACGGAGCGCGGGTGCGGCTGACTGGCGACGCATTGTCAATGGATCAATAGCGCCGCTTGCCGTGACCATCGCATGCGCGTGGCTTTCCAATCCCACAGTCGGCGTAATGGCTTGCTACACGCTTGCCGCGCTCGCAATTGTTTCCGCATCGCTGCAGCGCTCGTGGTGGCCTGCGGTAAGAGCGTCGGCGGGTGCCTTGCTGGGCATTGGGCTGTCCGCTATCTACCTGTTGCCCGCGGCCTTGGAGCAGCGCTGGGTAGACATCCACCAGGTAACCGAAGATCCCGGTCAGACTCTCGAAAATAATTGGCTCTTCGCTCGTCATGCGGACCCAGCGCTGTCGTTGCACGACGAGGTTCTACATACTGCGTCCTCAATTGCGGTCGCAATGATTGCGCTCACGCTTTGCGCATTGCTCTTGTGCAAACTTCGCGGACGTTTGCCGGTTTCGCGAAGCTGGTGGGTTCCACTGGCGCTGATTCCGATCGCTGTTCTGTTTCTGCAGTTCCCCGTGTCAAACGCGCTATGGAATCTGCTGCCCGATCTGCGGTTCCTTCAGTTTCCCTGGCGCTGGCTGCTCGTGCTGGAAGCTCCAATGGGAGTTTTTCTCGCGGCCGCGCTGTGGCCTGAA
>JADGNO010000162.1 GCA_017883405.1 Occallatibacter sp.
CCATGACCGTCGCAGCCGTTTCCTCCCCCTCCCTCAAGTTTCTCGAAGACCGCTGGGACCCAGCCGTAGCCGACAAACTGGATGAGCCTGAGTTGCTCCGCTATCGCTCCAACCTGTTGGGCTCTGACCTGCGCATCACGAACTTCGCGGGCGGCAACACCAGTTCCAAGATCGACGAACTCGACCCCCTTACCGGCGAGACCGTGAAGGTGCTTTGGGTAAAGGGGAGCGGCGGCGATCTTGGCAGCATCAAGCGCACCGGGTTCGCCACGCTTTACCAGGAGAAATTGCTGGCTGTCGAGAGGCTTTACCGGGGGCAGGATACCGAAGACTCGATGGTGGAGATGTATGCGCTCTGCGCCTTCCGCAATAACCCTGTTGCGGCGTCGATCGACACGCCTCTGCATGGCTTTTTGCCTTTCCCGCATGTGGATCACCTGCATCCCGACTGGGGCATTGCGCTGGCGGCCTCAGCCAACGGCAAGGCGAAGATGGAGGAGTTCAATCGTGAGTTTCATCATCAGCTTGTCTGGTTACCATGGCAGCGCCCTGGTTTCGAACTGGCGATGATGCTGAAGCGCGCTGTTGAACAGAACCCTGGCTGCGATGGGATTGTGCTTGGCGGCCATGGGCTCTTTACCTGGGGCGAGACGCAGCGTGAGTGTTACGTGAACACCCTCACCGTAATCGATCAACTTGGACAATTCATCGCGAATCACGGGCTTCGCAAAGGCAAAAGCCGCTTCGGTGGAGAACTCGTGAAGTCCCGAGCGAATCGCCAAGATCTTGCTATCGAAGTGCTGCCTTATCTGCGCGGCCGTGTGAGCGCGAACCGACGTTGGATTGCCAGCTTCAGCGACGCCGAGGACGTGCTCACGTTTGTGAATTCTCCTCATGCGAAGGATTTGTCATTCCTCGGCACCAGTTGTCCCGATCACTTTATCCGCACCAAGATTCGGCCGCTGTTTGTTCCGTGGGCAGATGGCGAAGATGTTGAAGCATTGAAGCACCAGATTGATGAATCGCTGACCGAGTATCGCGAGCACTATCGAAGCTACTACCATGCGCACGCGCAGCCTGATTCTCCGGCTCTGCGCGATACCAGCCCGACCATCGTGTTGATTCCCGGGCTGGGCATGTTCAGCTTCGGCAAGAACAAGACAGAAGCTCGCATCACTGGCGAGTTCTACACAAATGCGATTCACGTGATGGAAGGCGCGAGCCTGCTTAACGAAGGCGAAGTGGTGAGCGGGCAGAAGAGCAGTATTGTTCCGCAGTGCGGTGAAGGCATGGATCCCACCACGTTCAAGGTTTTCACGAACTACGTGGCCATGCCGCTGAGTGAAGCATTTCGCATTGAGTACTGGGCGCTGGAAGAAGCCAAGATCCGCCGCCAGCCTGCAGAGAAAGAACTGAGCCGCAGCATCATGCTGGTGGTGGGCGGAGGCAGCGGTATAGGCCGCGAGGTGGCGTTGCTGGCCGCTGCGCGAGGCGCACATGTGATGATTGCGGACCGCGATATCGCAGGGGCTGCGAACGTGGCCGGCGATGTTGCCAAGGTCACTTCGAAGGAGTCGGTTGCGTCAACGGCCGTCGACATCCGCAGTCGCGATGCGATCGGCAAGGCGCTCAAGGCCACCATCGCCGCATTCGGCGGAATCGATATCCTGATCAACACCGCCGCGATGTTTCCGTCTTCACCGGATGGAATTATCTCGGAGTCACTTTGGGCGATGACGCTGGATGTGAACGTCACATCGAATTACCTGCTCTGTGATGAGGCCGCAAAGGTCTTCACGGCACAGGGGCTTGATGGGGCAATCGTGCTCACCAGCTCAGCCAATGCCGTGGTGCCGAAGCGCGGCAGTGAGGCATACGATGTAAGCAAGGCCGCACTGAGCCACCTAGTTCGCGAATTGGCAGTTGGGCTGTCGCCAAAGATTCGCGTCAACGGCATTTCTCCCGCCACTGTAGTGAAGGGATCAACGATGTTTCCGCGCGACCGCGTGCGCGCCTCGCTCACGAAGTACGGCATCGCGTTTGAAGACTCACTGAGCGATGAGGATCTTCGTGGGCTGCTGGCTACGTTCTACGCCAAGCGGACGCTGACGCATCAGCCGATCGATCCGTCGGATTGTGCCGAGGCGATTCTTTTTCTTGCCAGCCCTCGCTCGCGCTGCACCTCGGGCCATCTCATTCCTGTGGACGGTGGTCTGCCGGAGGCGTTTCTGCGGTGAGCCAGGCTGGCGCCCAATCCGATTTGCCCGGGAGGCGTGGCGTGGAATCTGACATGCGTGCGCGCATCGCCATCGATCTTGGCGCGGAGAGCTGTCGCGTTTCACTGCTGCGTTGGCGCGACGGATACGCGAAGATCGAGTTGATCCATCGCATTCCGAACGGGCCGGTCCATATGAATGGATCGCTGTGCTGGCCGCTGGATACGATTGTGGCCGGATTGGATGAAGGCTTGCGCAAAGCCGCGCAGGCTGCACCGGAGGGCGTCGCATCAATCGCCGTGGATGGCTGGGCAGTGGACTATGTACGGCTCGGCAAGGACGGGCAACCGCTCTGCCAGCCCTTCTGTTATCGCGACGAACGCACCATTGCAGAAAAGCAGGCAGCCGACCAGATTGCTTATCCACAGTGGATGTTTGGACACACAGGCGCGCAGAGTTTGCGCATCAACACGGTTTATCAATTGTTGGCCGACCGCGCCGCCGGAATCGATCCGCACGCGCCGTGGATATGCCTGCCTGAGTATGTACTCTATCGTCTCGGTGGCCGCAGGGTAGCCGAATATACCAATGCCACGCATACAGGACTTGTGGATCTGGAGACCGGAGATTGGTCGCCGCATCTGTTGCAGTTGCTCGATATTCCGGCCGATGCGCTGCCGCCCATCGTGCCTGCGGGTACTGTGGTAGGGAAACTTCAGGGACCACTGGCGGACCTTGCGGCTTTTCGCGATACCCAACTGATTGCGCCCGCCTGCCACGACACGGCTTCCGCGATTGCCGGTATTCCGATGGCTCTGGAGAACGCAGCTTATATCTGCTCCGGGACGTGGTCGCTTGTTGGCACACTGATCAAGGCTCCCGTGACCACGCAAGAAGCGATGGATGCGGGATTCACTAACCAGGGCGCGGCAGGAGGGGGATTCTGCTTTCACACCAACGTGAATGGCATGTGGATTCTGAAGCAATGCCTGGAAAGCTGGCGCAAGGGGGGCCGGCCGTGGGAGTTGGATGCGCTCATTGCGAGTGCAACGGAGTGCAACGACTTTCCGGGGATCGTTTCTGTTGACGCTCCACCACTATTGCTGGATGGCGACATGCCTGCGCTTCTGAATGAACAACTGCGTGGCAACGGCTACGCAACGATCGACGATTCGGCAGGGAACGAGCCGATGTTTGCGCGAGTCATATTTGAAAGTCTGGCCAGTCGCTATGCCACCGTGCTTCAAAGTCTCAATGAGATGCTGGGCTGCACTTTGCAGCGCATTCACATCCTGGGCGGAGGCAGTCTCAATAAGCTGTTGACTCGTCTTACTGCGGAACACACCGGCCTTCCGGTTGAAACAGGTAACGTGGAAAGCTCCACCATCGGCAACTTTGCAGTGCAGTTGGCGTCGAACGAAGCTCAGGGTGGTCCTTTGCAGGCTGACGCGGTACGTCGCTGGGCGCAGTGGATCTGTGATGCGGGAAGTGCAGCGCAAGCGCAAGCGCGACGATCTGAGGCTCAACCAACTTTGAAGTGAAATTCCAGGTTGTTACTGGCGCAATCCCAGGTAGTTGCCGTAGCCCACGATCACTGTTGACCCAACGAGCGTGAGCAGCGTCAGGAACACGAGGGTCTTTGTGCGCGTGCTCACTCCGCGCCACTCCTTTAATGCAATGCCCCACAGGGTGCTGAAAATGATGATGCTCGCCATATGCAGCGTCCAACTGGAAAACTTGTAGCGACCCATCTGCGTTTCGCCCATGGTGTAGAAGAAGAACTGCATGTACCACGTAGCACCGGCGAGCGCGGAGAAGAGGTAGTTCCAACGGAGTGAGGGCGGTGTGTGCGGGTGTATAGCCAGTTCTAACGCCATTTCGGTGGAAGCAGCGTCCGTAATGTTTTCGAGTGGCGGATGTTCTCCTGTGGGCTTGTTCCCAGCGCCTGCAGGAATGCGCAGATATTCTCCGTAGCTTCGGTTGCGCACGTTCAGCGCGGCGCACCACACAAAGTTGGTGGTAAAGCCGCCGGCCAGCACGATCACCAGGACCGGCAATCCCTGCCACATGGTGCTGGTTCCATGCGCGAGCGTGAGCGCCTTGATGGGATTGCCCGCATCCAAGCCGAAGGCAAAGCAGGAACTCATCACGCCGCAGAAAGTAGCCACGCCGAGCCCCAGCTTCAGATTGAATTCGCGGATGCTGGCCAGCTTCTGCTCGTGCGAAAGCTCTTTCTCCTTGGAGATACCCGCAGCTCCCGCAAATAGAATTCCAAGCACGCAGATCCCCACCCCCACCAGGATTACAACGCCGGAGCGCTGCGAGAGCAATTGCACGAATTGCCCATGAAATATGGGAGGGACGAGCGTGCCGAAGATCGCGGTATAACCGAGGGCGACGGCCATGCCGAGCGACAGGCCGAGATAGCGCATCGTCAGGCCGAAGGTAAGCCCGCCCAAACCCCACAATACGCCGAAGAAGTAAGCCCAGAAGATGGAGGACGCCGGAGCGCCGTGCAGCACCGGCAGCAAGTCATGCGTTAGCAATCCAG
>JADGNO010000028.1 GCA_017883405.1 Occallatibacter sp.
ATTCTGCTCGGTAGTTCCTGCGCAGGCGGGAGATGGATTGTGCTATCCCGGGTGCCAGAAGCGGCATCCCGGGGCACCCTCGCGTGGTGGCAGATCAGCGTACCTGGCGCCTGGGGCACCTTGACCAAGTGATGGTTAGACGTCCCGGGCACTTGGGCAACTGGGAAGCCGACACGCCGTTTTTTTAGAGGATGCCGAGTACGCGCAGGCGAACGACGCCTCCGGCAAACACGCCGACGGGTGAAATGGCGATGAGTGCGAGCTGATACCAGATGGGTTGTTTGCCGCGTTGCTGCATGGCGCTGAGTGCAGCCAGCGCAAGCACAATAATCGCCAATGCAAGATCGTGGTAAAGCGGATTCGCGGCAGCGATCAGCGCCGTGACATATCCACCCGCTGCGGCAGCGAGAAACGAATAGCTGAGATTGACGAAGACGTAGCCAGGTTTTGGCTTTCCCTGCTCCTCGACCCAACTGGGCGTAAGCCGCATGAGGAGCGCCGTCAGCGCGCCTACCAGCACCGCCATGGTGAGAAACCCGGCGGTGAGCGCGAAAAAAGCATGCATTGCTACCAAGGCTTTCTTTCCTCCTGAGTCGGCGTGCCTACGTCGCCGCGTTCAATGCGCTCCAGAAAAGCCCTCGCCAGTTTGCGCTCGCCGGGATGGCTTTCGCCATGCATCGTACACAAGTCTAGGAATTCATCGCAGAGCGCGTTGCGCTGTTCCTGCTGCGCAAATATTCCCTGCAGTGCAATAGCAAGTTCGCGCAATCGCGCTGCTTCAGGCCACGGAGATTCTTCGTTCACAGGCTCGGAGAACAGCCCCTTGCGGCCGCGCGCACACTCGTCAAGACATGCCAGTAACTGCTCGCTGAAGGCCTTTGCCAGCGGATCGAGCACACTGGAATCGAATTCGTCTCGCGGATCAATCATGATTTCCCTATTTGCATTGTTCCTCTATTTGCCACGCATTGCGGCTTCAACTTCGTCGGCGGAGTGCGGAAGCGCGGCATCCATGTCAATGAGCCTTCCGTCCGAGTCAACCATGAACACACACTCGATGCGAATACCGAGCTTCTCTTCTGGAATGTAAACGCCAGGTTCGATGGAGAACACCATTCCCGGTTTCAGCACTGCGGGATAGTTGGCAGGGTCGTGCACGTCGATGCCTACCATGTGCCCGAGGCCATGAAGCCAATATTGCCCGAGTGGCTGCCCGTGCAAATCTTTGCCGTGCGTGTTGATGTAGTTATATGCCGCTGTGTCCAACGAGTTGGGATCATGACGGTCGCGATCGTTGATGGTCGACTTGCCGGCGACGAAGGCATCGATTGCGGCCTTCTGCGCGCCGAGCACGATGTCGTAAATCTCTCGCTGTCGTGCGGTGAAGTGCCCGTTTGCCGGAACCGTGCGCGTAATGTCGGCTGAGTACATCGAGTATTCGCAGGCCGCATCCACCACGACGATATCGCCGTCTTCGATGGCGCGCTCGTTCTCAGCGTAATGCAGAATTGTCGAATTGATTCCCGAGCCGACGATGGGTGCGTAGCTTGCCCGCTCACAACCGCTCTCAAGCCACGACGCAGTCATTTTGCCGGCGACGGTGCGCTCAGTAACGCCCGGTTTGACGGCTTTCATCATCACGCGCTGCGCCACTACGGATGCGTCCGCCGCCTTCTTCAGCAACTCAGCTTCGCCTGCATCCTTCACCAATCGCAACTCAGCCATAAGGGTGGTTACGTCACGCAGTGTTGGAGCAGGAAGGCCAAGCGTGGTCGCCGTAAAGTCCAGCAGCGAGCGCGCCTGCCCTGCGGCGGGCTGCGTCCACAAGTTGGCGTCAACGCGCCGGTCGGAGTCGATGAGTGCGTTCAGCACCACAGGCATTTCCGTCATCGCCTGCACATGATCCACGCCAGTGGCCTGCTCAACGCCGGGCGTCGCTGCGTCCAGTTTGACCCCGGTGTATTTCTCCATGCGCAGATCGCGCGTGGGCAAAAATAAAATCTCCTTGTAGCTGCGCGGCGTACCGGCTTGCGGCGCGTCGGCAATCACCACTAATGCTGCCCCGGGTTCGGTCCATCCGGTCAGATAATAAAAATCCGAGTCCTGCCGGTAAGGCATGAAGTCGAGCAGCGGTTCCTGCGCGGCAAACAACACTGCGACGCCACCGTGCAATTTGAACGCGAGAGCAACGCGACGCTGGTGGTACACGGAGGCGGGTTGCTTATCAAGCGCGCTCAGTGCGGGCGCGGCCAAACAAACGGCCAGCAGGAATAAAACAAAATAGCGTGCGGATTTCATCCCCCTATTGTCGGTCCGGGGGCTGGGGACTGCAAAGCATTGCAGATTCCAGTGCCGTATTAACAGGCGGATATCCGCGACAGGCCGGTTCTTGCCGCCTCGATTGCTTTAAAGTACGTTCAAAAATAGCCTGCCTCGGGGCCGTTGCCCATTGAAATTCCCGGCAAATTCGCCTATCCTAAGCATGCAGACGAATTTGTCCGCCTGATTTATACCGTGTACGCACCGGCTGGCGGAGAGATGAGTGGGCTTACAGCCCACTTTTTATTTGGGGCAAACCCCTGGGGCACGCACAAATTGCCCGCAGACCGTTAACCCCTTTTAAATCATCTGTTTTGAAGCTGTTTTCAGGACAATGGCCCGGCAGGCGGCTCAGGCTGGACGGGCGAAGAAACGGGTCCCGGCGCTGGCCAATGGCTTACCCCGGGAGTGGCAACAATGACAGTCAGTGTGGACGAAATTCGGTCGGCGGCAGTGAGAGTGGCCGCCTCGCATGGGCTGGAAGTGGTGAATGTGGAGTTTGTTGGGCCGGCCAAAGAGCGCGTTTTGCGCGTCTATCTGGAGAAGAATGCCGAGGGCCGGGCCAAGTTGAAAGCGGCAATTGAAGCCGGCGGAACAAAACAACTTCCGGAACGTCTGGCCGAAGGCAAGCTGAGTATTGAGCAATTATCCGGTGTAACGCACGAAGATTGCGCGGAGTTCAGTCGGGATTTTGGTGTGCTGCTCGATGTCGAAGACCTGGTTCCCGGAGCGGAATACACGCTTGAGGCAAGCTCACCGGGGCTGGATCGCAAACTGAGCAAGGTTGAAGATTTTGAACGCTTCAGGGGCTGCCTGGTGAAGATACAAACTTTTGAGCCGCTGCGCAACAACCGGCATTGGCAGGGTCGATTGATTGCGGGGCCGGAAGGCGCGGAAAAAAATATTACGCTCGACCTGAACGCGGTGAAGCAGAACAGCAAGAGCCGCAAGGCGGGCGTGACCACTGTTGAAATTGCGCTGGGGAACATTGAAAAGGCGCAGTTGGTGCCGGAGATTTAGCACCATTCTGAACGAAATACTGTTCGGGAACATCAAAGCAGAGGAGGGATGCGCGGTGCGCTCCTTCACCTAAACCCAAACTGAACCGGAAGTGGAATCGGCGACACGGTTCCCGCATGCCGGGAAGGAACTGAGAGAGTAAGCAGAGTATGGCCAGCCCTTTATATCAAAGCATCGAGCTACTCAGCCAGGAGAAAGGCATCGACCCCGGCATCGTAGTTGGCGCCGTGGAAGAGGCCATTGCTCTGGCCACGCGCAAGTTTTACAAGACCCAGGAAAACATGCGCGGTGAGCTCAACAAGGAAACCGGCGAGATTACGGCCTACATCTACAAGACGGTTGTGGAAGACGAGGAGCATGTAGAGGACCCGGTCAATCAGATCACGTTGACTGAGGCCAATGAGCTGGCCCCGGGCGTCGAAGTTGGCTCTGAGATTCGCATGTACCGTGACACCAGCCCGCTGGGCCGCATTGCCGCGCAGCTGGCCAAGCAGGTCATCTTCCAGAAAGTTCGCGAAGCTGAGCGCGACACCGTATTCCAGGAATATGCGCACCGCGAGAAGGAAGTACTGAATGCGACGGTGAAGCGCATTGAAGGCCAGGATGTGATCTACGATCTCGGCAAGGCTGAAGCCCGCTGCCCCAAGCGCGAGCAATCGCGGCTTGAGCAGTTCTCAATCGGCGAACGCGTGCGCGTGGTACTGCTGAAGGTGGACCGCGCCGCCAAGGGACCGCAGGTGGTTGTTTCGCGTGCCGCTCCGGAGCTGGTGCAGAACCTGTTCCAGTCAGAAGTTCCGGAGATCTACGACAACACCGTGGTCATCAAGGCGATTGCGCGTGAAGCCGGCGAGCGCACCAAGATTGCCGTGCAAAGCAGAGATAAGGATGTTGATCCGGTGGGCGCATGCGTGGGCATGAAGGGCATGCGCGTGCAGTCGATCATCCGCGAGTTGCGCGGCGAAAAGATTGACATCATCGAGTACTCCGATGAGATTACAACGTTTGCCGAGAAGGCATTGCAGCCGGCGAAGGTCAGCCGCGTTTCAATTACCGACCTGGGCGAGAAGCAGCTTGAAGTGATCGTGGACGACACACAGCTTTCGCTCGCCATTGGCAAGAAGGGTCAGAACGTTCGCCTGGCCGCGAAACTGCTGGGCTGGAAGATCGACATCAAGAGCGAGGAAGAGAAGCGCCAGGAAGTCGAGCAGCAGATGGGCGTCTTTGGCGGCGGACCATCAACACCGATCGAACAGGTTACGGAGCTGGGCGACAGCATTATTCAAAAGCTTGTAACCGCAGGCATCACCACGGTAGAAGCGCTGGCTGACATGACGCCGGAACAGCTCGAAGAGATTCCGGGCATTGGCGAAAAGACGCTGGAAAAGATCTCGGTTGCCGTGCGGCATTATTTTGGCCACTTTGAAGACGGCGAAGGCGAACAGCCCACGCCGGATGCGGCCGTGGATACTGCGGAAGCAGAAGCCGAGAATGCGCAAGAAGCATTGGATGAGATTGCGAGCGTGGAAGCCGTGAAAACGGAAGACGACCAACTCGGCCTTGACACGGTGAACGAAGACCAGGGGCCTGAGCTCGGAACTGAAATTAACGAAGACGACACGAAGACCGGCGAGGAAGGCGCGTAGTATGCGCGCCTTTCTTTCGGTTCAAACGACCGTTCACGCAAGCTCGACTAACAACCATCGCCACGAGGCAGCTATGACCGAATAAGTGCTTTGGGATGGAACTACTGAAAAGAGGCGGATGAGTAAGGTTCGAATCAACGATCTCGCACGGGAGCTGGAAGTCAAGAGCCGTCAGGTTCTGGACGTTCTGGCTGAACTCGGCATGGGCGCCGGCAAAACTCACTCCAGTTCGCTGGAAGAGGATGAGGCGGAAAAGGTACGTGCGCACATTTCGCATGGCGCGCGCGGTGGCCACGGCGGCTCTGGAAGTTCACGCGGTGCTGCACCAGCGATACAGCCAAAGATCGACCTCTCGCACATTTCCAAACCCGGTGACGTGCTCAAGGCGATTCTGGCCAAGAAAAAAGAGGAAGAGGAAGAGGCGCGCCATCCGCACAGGCCGGCCGCTCCGGCTGCAAAAGCACCTGCAACTCCCGCTCCTCCGGCAGCAAAACCTGCAGCCGCCGCTGCTCCGGCAGCACCAGCCCCTCCGGCGCCGCGAAAAATTGTTCCGCAACCGCGCTCGGCCCCGCAGATTACTCAGGCACCTCCGGCCCCGGCAATCGCATCGCGTCCGCCCAGCGGACCCGTGGTTGCAAAGGCTCCGGCAGGTGCAGTTGGGTCTCGCCCCGTCGTCGTGGTCGCGCCGCCTCCGGGCACAGTCGTGGTCAAGCCGCCGGTTGCAGCGGCAAAGGAAGAGCCGCGCGCTGCTGAGAAGCCCGCAGCAAAGGCTCCTGTCGCCGCGGCGCCTGCTGCACCAGCACCGGCAGTTCCTGTAGCACTCACGCCTCAGGCTGAAGTTCCCGTTGAGGCGCCGGTCGTTGTTGCTCCGGTGGCCCCAGTTACGGAACCAGCCACCGCCGCAGCCTCTGAAGTTCCCGCGGTCGCCGCAGAAGCCGCAACACCGGCTCCAGCGGCTGCCGAGACCAAGCCAAAGCCCGCGGCTCCTCCGGCACCGCCTGTCCGTCGCATGGTGATGCCGCAGACTGGCCCACGGCCTGTGTACAAAGCTCCACCTCCGCCGCCAGTAACTGAGGCTCCGACCGGCACGTTCGCCGCTGGAGCAGTTATTCAGCGCGGCAAGCCGATCTTCGATCGCCGTCCGCCGTCAGCGCCGGGCGGATTCCAGCAGCGCAGCGGTCCCCCAGCGCCTGGCGGACAGTACGCAGGCGGTCCGCGCCCCAAGCATCCGACACGTACTCCAATGGGTGGCACCGGCGGTCCTGGAGGCCCCGGAGCACGCCCCGGCTTTGGAGCTCGCCCAGGTTTCGGTGGCCCTCCACGTCCCGGATTTGGCGGACCGCGCCCAGGAGGCGGCGCAGCACCACCAGCGCCTGAAGCAGGGCGTCCGCAACGCGCTCCGTCGCGCGGCCGTCCGCGCGGTCACCAGCAGTATCCGAAGACTAAAGAAGGGCCAATGAAGGGCTTTGTACCGCCGCCGCGTTACAGCGGTATGCAGTACAACAACGAGCCCCTGCCCATTACGCGCGAGATCACCGTAACCGAAGGCATCAGCGTTAAGGACCTTGCAGAAAAGCTTGAAACACGCGCCAAGGATCTGATCGCGTCCCTTCTGATGAGCGGCGTTTTCGTCACGGTCAATCAGTCACTCGACGCTGAAATGGTAAAGGAAGTGTCGGCAAAGTTCGGCGCCGCCGCAACCGTCATCAGTTACGAAGAAGAACTGGCCAACCAGGCGATCGAAGAAGTGCTCGAAGCGCCAAATGCCGACGAACTTGAAGTTCCGCGTGCGCCTGTGGTCACCGTGATGGGCCACGTCGATCACGGCAAGACTTCACTGCTCGATGCGATTCGGGAAACCGAAGTCGCCGCTGGTGAAGCGGGTGGCATTACACAACACATCGGCGCATACAAGGTTCGCTTCTCGAAAGAAGGCTCTCCTGCCTCCGGGCGTGAAATTGTCTTCCTCGATACTCCGGGCCACGAAGCGTTTACGCGCATGCGTGCTCGCGGCGCCAAGGTAACGGACATTGTTGTGATCGTGGTTGCAGCCGACGACGGCGTGATGCCGCAGACGCTTGAAGCCGTGGATCACGCCAGGGCCGCCGAAGTTCCCATCATTGTTGCAGTCAACAAGGTGGACAAGCCTGAAGCCAATCCCGATCGCGTAAAGAAACAGCTCGCCGATCGCGGACTTATTCCAGAAGAATGGGCCGGCGCGGGTCAGGAAGGCACGGTGTTCGTTGAAGTTTCTGCCAAGAAGAAACTGAACCTCGACCTGCTGCTTGAAATGATCTGCCTCGTCTCCGACATCCGTGCACCGAAGGCAACACCGGGCCGCAAGGCAGTCGGAAGCGTTCTTGAGGCCAAGCTCGATCGTGGCCGCGGTGCGGTTGCTACCGTCCTGGTACAAGATGGCACTCTCCGCCTGAATGACAGCTACATTGTGGGCAACACCTTTGGCAAGGTCCGCGCCATGTTCGACGATCGCGGTCGTCCGCTTGAAGAAGCCGGACCTTCGACTCCGGTTGAAGTTCTCGGACTTGAAGCGATTCCCGATGCGGGCGACACGTTCCTCGTAGTTGCCGATCGCGACAAGGCTAAGGGCATTGCGCAGTACCGCAAGATGAAGGAGCGCGAAGCGCAGCTTGCCAAGAGTTCGCGTGTCTCGCTCGAAGGGCTTGCGGAGCAGATTCGCCTTTCCGGCGTGAAAGACATGCAGCTCATCATCAAGGGCGACGTGCAAGGCTCTGTTCAGGTGCTGGCCGATTCGCTGGTCCGCATGTCGACAGAGAAGGTGCGCGTGAAGGTGCTGCACTCCGGTGTTGGCTCCATTACGGAAAGCGATGTGCTGCTGGCCACCGCATCCAACGCCATCATGATCGGCTTCAACGTGCGTCCTGAACTTAAAGCAACCGAACTGGCTCAGCAGGAGAACGTTGAAATCCGCATCCACTCCATCATTTACGAACTGCAGGATGAAATTCGTCTTGCCATGATGGGACTGCTCGATCCGACGTTCAAGGAAACCTATCTTGGCCGTGCCGAAGTCTTGAACATTTTCCGCATTCCGAAGGTCGGCACCATCGCCGGCTGCCGAGTGCAGGACGGTGTGATTCGCCGCGATGCTGAAGTCAAGGTGATGCGTGGTGTCGAGCAGGTGTTCAAGGGCAAGATCGGTTCGCTCAAGCGCTTCAAGGACGATGCCCGTGAAGTGACAAACGGCATGGAGTGCGGTATCGGCCTGGGCAACTTCAACGACCTGAAGGAAGGCGATTTGATTGAAGCCTTCTCAACGGAGAAGTTGGCCGCCGATCTGGGCGCGCTTACTTCTACCAAGGCATAGCCTGGCACATTAAAACCCAAAGGGCCGCTTCTCGCTGAGAGATGCGGCCCTTTGTACCTTCGCGATGCTAAAATTCCAGCCGATTGCTTTGGTCGCTTTCGATAGACGTGAAATGTATTTTATGGCGATCAGCCAAGAGGTGGAATTTTGCAAGACTGCGCCGAATGCTTCAAGATGATCCGCAATAACATTTCAGGTTTTCTTTGCCTGACCGCTCTGGCCGTTGCTTTGCCCGTGACGGCACAAACCGTTAATCTGTTTCCTTCCGATTACGAAAAGCAGTGGACCCGCATTACTGTTCCGCCGGGCGGGACGGTGAGCAATATTCCGCAGTGGCACATTGATGCCGCAAAGCGCGTGATTGTTTGCGATGGCAACGGTGGGCATGAATGGCTGCGCTTCAATCGCGAGATCGGGAACTTCACATTTCACGTCAAGTGGCGCTTTACTCCTGTCACTACCGGCACTCCGAAATACAACAGCGGCGTGTTCTTCCGCAACAACGACGATGGAGCCATCTGGCATCAGGCACAAACAGGCGCGGGCGGCGGCTATATCTTCGGTGTAACTCCCGTTGATGGCAAACCGCAGTAATTCAACCTGCGCAAGGAGATGAAAGAAAACCGCGTAAAGCCGGCAGGGCAATGGAACGTTTATGACATCCGCTGTGTTGGCGACACCTGCACCCTGGCGGTGAACGGTGAGATCGTGAACACGGTGAAACTGA
>JADGNO010000163.1 GCA_017883405.1 Occallatibacter sp.
CCCGCAGATTCAGATCCCTGGCCCCTGACATCTGAACCCTGTTTTCAGGTCGTATACTTACCGCATGCCTCTCCCGGGCAATGAGCTTATTGCGCTTCTGGTGGCTATCAGTTTTGCTGCCGGGCTCAACGTTTACGCGACCGTGGCCACGTTGGGCCTGCTTGCGCGCGTTAACGTGCTTGCGCTTCCTCCGCAACTTCACCTGCTTTCGAACTGGTGGATTATTGCCGCTGCTCTCACGCTTTTCGCAGTTGAATTTTTCGCAGACAAGGTTCCCGCGTTCGATCTCATATGGAACGCGCTCCACACTTTCATCCGCGTACCGGTGGCCGCTCTGCTGGCATGGCAGGCGACCACCGCTCTCTCTCCCGGTGAACAGCTTGCAGCCACACTCGCCGGCGGCCTGATTGCCTTTATCGCTCACGGAGGCAAAACCGCCATGCGCACCGTTGTTACGCCTTCGCCCGAGCCGATCTCGAACATGTCTCTCAGCCTGGGTGAAGACGTGCTCGCCGTCAGCCTGACATGGTTCGCCACCGTGCATCCGTTGATGGCAGCGAGTGTCACGGCGGTGTTTTTGCTGCTTGCGCTACTGCTCATCCGGTGGATATGGAAGGCTCTCAACGCGCTCTTCCGCTCTGCGCAGGAGTCGTTCTAGCTCTCGCCGGCACCCCGTTCCCTCCGCCAAAAAATGATGGATTCCTTATATCCGGACTGGGACAATCAATTTCTTAGTCAATTCCCCCTGGCAGTCAACATCCCGCGAGACGAAATCAATCGCCGCGAACCCCGCCATTTCTGCGCCGAGTTGCGGCCGGTTTCTACTTTTCTTCAAGGAGTTCGAACGGAATGCAAGGTGCTCCAGACCGCGAGAGTCCCCAGGCCAGTGCCACTCCAGCCATGACGCCATTTCTGGAAACGCAGATCCAGAAAGTTATCGACGAAATCTACCATAAGTACAAAGGCGTGGACGACGGCACAGTTGCCACTTACATTCCCGAGCTTGGAAAAGCCAACCCGAAACATTTCGGCATCTGCCTTGCCACCGTTGAGGGCCAGGTGTTCACCGCCGGTGACTGGGAGCAGGAATTCACCATCCAGTCGATGTCAAAGCCGTTTGCTTTTCAGATGGCGCTTGAGAAGCACGGCCCCGAAGAGACGCTCAAACATGTAGGCCTGGAGCCCAGCGGCGAAGCATTCAACTCCATCGAACTCGACCCGAAAACCGGCCGACCCTTCAACCCGATGGTCAATGCGGGCGCCATCGCTGTCGCTTCGCTCATTAAGCAGAGTCCCGTGCAGGCCAGCATTGCTGCGTTCGTCGATAAACTCAGCGGAGCCGCGGGCCGTCGGCTTCGGCTGGATTACTCCGTGCTGGCGTCAGAGACAGAGACCGGCAACCGCAATCGCGCCATCGGCTATCTGCTACTCAACGCCGGCATTATCGACGAACAGGTTCAGCTGTCGCTCGACCAGTACTTTGCGCAGTGCTCAGTGCTGGTAAATTGCCGCGACCTGGCGCTGATGGCCGCAACCATGGCCAACATTGGCAACAATCCTGTCACCGGGCAGTCGGTCTTCGACTTTCAATTCCTAAAGTATGTAATGGCCGTGATGTTTAGTTGCGGCCTGTACGACTTTGCCGGTAATTGGGCAGTGGAGGTGGGACTGCCAGCCAAGAGCGGCGTCTCCGGCGGCATTTTTGGGGTGGTCAACCGTCAGCTCGGCATCGGCGTTTACTCGCCCAAGCTGGACGCGCAAGGAAACAGCGTGCGCGGTATTCTGGCCTGCCGCGAACTCGCCAGCCACTTTGGCCTGCACACGTTCGACTTCAGCAACGTCGGCTCCAGCTTTATGCAATGGCTGCTGTAAAAGCATCTTCTAGCGATTAGCTTCCAGTTTCTCTGTGCCCGGTAATTTTACCCATTTCCACGCTGACCCGCCTGCGCGTTAGACTTGCTTCGCTATGATCACGCGACGTTCTTTTGTCCGCAACGCATCGGCTTTCTCCGCCGCCCTTGCCGCGACCTCCAAATCAAAGCTCGCATTTGCGCAAGGCGCAACCTATCGCAACCCCATCCTTGGCGGCGATCATCCTGACGGCAGTCCTCTTCGTGTGGGCAACGAGTTCTACCTGACGCACTCCAGCTTTGACTACGCGCCCGGCCTGCTTATCTGGCACTCGCGCGACCTGATCAACTGGACGCCCGTTGCCGCAGCGCTACATAAGTACTACGGCACGGTGTGGGCGCCGTATCTGTGCGAATACCAGGGCGAGTTCTACATTTATTTCCCAGCAGCCGGGCAAATCCACGTCACCCATGCTCCCTCTCCCACCGGCCCGTGGAGCGAGCCCATCAACCTCGGCATTCGCAATATCGATCCCGCGCACATCGCTGAAAATGGCCGCCGCTTTCTTTACCTTGCCGGTGGACAGATGGCCGAGCTCAATGCCGACGGTCTCTCCGTCAAGACACCGCAGCGCGTAGTCTTTGATCCGTGGCCGCTGCCCGCTAACATGCGTGTGGAGTGCACATGTCTGGAAGGCCCCAAGGTCATCGAGCACAACGGCTACTACTACTTGAATGTCGCGGAGGGAGGCACTGCCGGGCCGGGCACCAGCCACGCGGTCGTCAGCGCTCGCAGCCGACACGCGGACGGACCATGGGAATATTCACCCTACAATCCGATTGCGCACACGCCCTCGCGCAACGATCGCTGGCTCTCGATCGGCCATGGCCGCCTTGTCGACACGCCTGACGGCAAGTGGTACATGACGGTCCACGCTTACGAGAACGGCTATCGTGCACTCGGGCGCCAGCTTTTGCTGCTGCCCATCGAGTGGACCAGCGACGGATGGTTCCGTGTTCCCGCCGGCGTGACCGCCGACTCGGCGATACCCATGCCTGTTGCCGGCTCGCACCAGCAGGCGTTCCCCGATCCTTCTGACGACTTCACTTCTGCCGAACTTGGCCTGCAGTGGGGCTTCTGGCACGAATATGATCCTGCCCGCTTTACTACTGGAAGGGGCGCGCTGATTCTGAATGCGGTGGGCAAATCAATCAACGATACATCGCCCATGACAACTCCGGTGGGCGGCCATTCCTACACTGTGGAAGTGGATGTTGAAGTTGACCCCGACTGCGAAGCGGGCATCGTGCTCTTTTATAACGCAGAGCACTCAACAGGAATTCGTATCAATCGCGAAGGTATAAGCCCGCGACTGGCCAGCGGGTCCACGCACTCGCACTATGAGAAGGGCGCCACCCGCGCCACGCTGCGCATTGTCAACGATGACCAGGAAATCGATTTCTATTTGCGGATTCCTGGCAAGCCCTGGCAACGCGCGCAGGACTCCGCCGAAATTTCCGGTATGGACCATAATGTTCTCGGCGGATTTCTCGATGTCCGTCCCGCCCTTTACGCCTGCGGGGGCGGCAAGGCCACGTTCCGCAATTTCCGTTATTGGCCTGAAGTAAAAGTACCCTCGTAGCCCGCGCAACCGTTCCAGCGCACCGCGGCTCAATATAAAGGATTCTGACAATGCTGAACTCCCGCTCACTTTTCACCGGCACCCTGTTCGCAGCTCTGGCCTTGACCGCACACGCGCAACAAGCAGCCCCGGCCGCGCCACCGCGCTTCCCCACACCGGAAGAACGAGCCGCCATCTCCGCCGCATCTGCCGCTGAACGCAGCCGCGAGGTAAAAGCGCTTGGCATTACCGCCATGCAGCCACCGGCAACCGCTTACGATATCGGCAAGCTCGGCAACGCGAACTACGACGAGACGAAGGCGAACCCGTATCCGAATCTGCCTGCTCTGCTGGTCATGAAGAACGGCAAGAAGGTGACGACATCCGCGCAATGGACAGCGCGCCGCAAAGAACTGCTCGACCTGTTCGCGGAGAATGTCTACGGCAAATATCCCGCACACATTCCCGCAGTCACCTGGAAAGTAGAAAGCACGCGGGAAACCGATGTATCCGGCGTGCATGCCGTGGTGAAGCACATTGTCGGGCACGTTGATAACTCGGCTTATCCAGCCATCACTGTCGATATTGCTGCCGATGTTGTTACGCCCGTAGCCACACGCGGCAGCAAGGTTCCGGTCATCATTGGCGGCGGAGCGCTGCGTGCGTTCAATTTCATTCCACGCCCTGCTGCGCCAGGGCAGGTTGTTCACCGCATGTCCATGCCCGCCGATCCGCCCGACTCCGCAAAGCTGCTGTTGCAGACCGGCTGGGGATTCGTGGCACGCGCCTCCAACGAGGTGCAGGCCGACAACGGCGCAGGGCTCGACAAGGGCATCATCGGCCTGGTCAATCACGGCCAGCCGCGCTCGCTTGATGATTGGGGAGTTCTACGCGCATGGGCCTGGGCAGACAGCCGCATCGTCGATTATCTGCAGACCGATGCCGATGTTGACGGTGCCAAGGTGGGCGTCATGGGCCACTCTCGCGGGGGCAAGGCGGCACTCGTCGCCATGGTTGACGATCCACGCATCGCTATCGGCTTCATCTCCTCATCGGGTGCAGGCGGAGCAGACCTGTACCGCCGCAACTACGGAGAGACCATGGGGAATCTCTGCGGCGATCAGGAGTTCCACTGGTTCGCCGGCAACTTTCTGCGTTATTGCGCCGTTGGCCACACCGCAAACGAAATGCCCGTTGACAGCCACGAATTCATCGCACTCGTGGCCCCGCGCCCTGTCTTCATCGGCGGCGGCGCGCTAATTACTGATCCCGAATACGCCCCCGGCGATGCATGGCAAGACGCGCAAGGCATGTTCATTGCCGCTGCGGCTGCGGGCCCGGCATGGAAGCTGCTCGGCGTGGAAGGCTTGGGAACCACAACGTTCCCACCAATGAACACATTCATCAACACCGGCCGCATTGCGTTCCGCCAACACCAGTATGGCCACACGCCCGCCCCTAACTGGCCCTACTTTTTAGAATTCGCACAAAAGCAGTTGGGCGCCAAGTAGAGTCAACGATCCGATAGTTCTCATGCTGATTAATAAGTGGCTGTCTGGGCGCAGATGCTCGCGCCGCCATGTGCAGTTCTCCTCAGGTGTCTGTCCGAATGCGCTATTCAGCCGGGCGCATGGGGATGCGGCGCGGGCAATCGCTGGACGCCAGCACAGGCCGGGCGTTAGCTGGCCGGCTGCGGCGCTGAAGAGACCACTTTCCCCTGTTTTTGGAAACAGCTGCGGCAAAGTACTGGTCTGCCCTGGGTGGGCTTGAATGGAACCGTAGTTTCGGTTCCACACTCGGAGCAGGTAGTGCGTGTTTCAGGACGCACCTTCTGGCTTCCGCGAAGCCGCTTCGCCTTGCACTGCTTGCAGCGCTTGGGGTCGTTTTTGAATTGTTTATCGTGGAAGAAGACCTGCTCGCCCGCAGTAAAAACGAACTCGGCGCCGCAGTCAATGCACGTCAGTGTTCGATCGGTGAATTCCATGGCCGGCTTCCCTGAAGCAGGGAATATCACCGAAATCGGCCGTGAGGCTCGGCTGCCGTTCCCGGTTCCCTGATTCCCGTTCGTGTGGCACACCTAGGGGCCCGGGCCGCTTGAAAACGCGGCATTTAACTTATCTTCCCGTAATTTAAGGAAGACCTGGAGAGAAATCTACGCCTGCGGCGTAGAAAAAATAAAAGTATGATTCGCAACTAGCCGTTCCGATGTTTCCTGGCTCTCCGGCCACTCTCGCTTCCCAGAAGCGGGAGCCTTCGGAACGGCTCAAGTTGCAAATAGTTAAGAGGTTAGTCCTGCTCTTTACGAGCCTTCTTGCGATTCCGCTTGCGCGCCAAAGCTGCCTTGACGCGACGCTTTTCACCTGGTTTGAGGTAGTAGGAGTGACGCTTTACTTCCTTGATGATGTCTTCCTGCTGAACCTTACGCTTGAACCGGCGTAGCGCATTCTCGAGCGGCTCGCCTTCTTGTACGCGAACCTCTGCCAATTAAGTCACACCCCCAAACCCGCCAATTTGGCTTTAACTATCATACATTTACTGGCGTAAAGGGCCAACCGGAGTTTTTGGGATAAAAGGGCCATTTTTTGGTGATGAATGGTGACGAACCTGGAAATACCTAAGGTGGCGAGTCCTTTTTAGTCAGCGGGGTACACTCAAAATGAGGTACCCATGATCAGAAGTTACCAGGGGCAAACGCCCACAATCCCCTCCAGTTGTTATGTTGACCCCTCCGCTCAGATTCTTGGAGACGTGATTCTGGGAGAACACTCGTCCGTCTGGATGAACGCCGTCATCCGGGGCGATGTGAACTCAATCCGCGTGGGCGCAAACTCGAACGTGCAGGATTGCGCCGTATTGCATGGCCAGCGCAACCTTTACCCGGTAATCGTAGGCGACTGGGTAACGATCGGACACAATGCCACAGTGCATGGCTGTACGGTGGGCGACATGGTGGTCATCGGTATGGGAGCGACGGTGTTGAACGATGCGAAGATTGGCGAGGGCTGCATTATCGCCGCCGGGTCAGTAGTGCCGGAACACACGGTAGTTCCTCCGCGTACGCTTTGGGCCGGCGTGCCGGCAAAGCTGCGCCGCGAGATTTCAGACAAGGATATGGAATTGATTAGGGAGTACGCCCAGAATTACCTGGACTACGTAGAGATTTATCTTGCCGAAGCGGCTAAGTAAACGGACTTGGTCGAGTGCTCATTTATTCTTCAAACCAAAACTCACCGCAGTAACGACGGAGCCACCTTGAATTCAGCAAAACTGCCGCGAAGAAGTGCACTGCGATTCAAATGCCCGATTGCATTTTTGGTTTTATCTGCGATGGCCGTAAGTTGCGGCGCACAGGCGCAGGCGAGTCTCCCTGACGCGCCTGAACCGCAGCCGGATGTTACTACGGTGAAGGGATTTCCTGTCAGCGTGTTGAAGGATCAGAAGGCGATCTGGACAAGCCCGGCGCACATTCGCGTGAAAGATTTGGACTGGCTGGTGCCGCTGGCGGCTGTCACAGGACTGGCCATTGCTACCGATCGTGACGCCATGCTGCACGTTGTGCCCATTGATGCAAAGTTGAATAAGCGCAGCACCGACGCCTCAAATGTACTGACCGGAGGCATGATTGCCGCACCGGTTGGGCTGTTTGGATGGGGCGCGCTCAAGAACGATCCTCACGCGCGCGAGGCAGGACTGCTGGGTGCCGAAGCCATGGTGGATGGCGTGGTGGTGGAACAAGGGTTGAAACTCGTCTTCTGGCGCGAACGGCCGAGCGCGGACAACGCCCATGGCAAATTCTTTCAGAGCAGCGCTGGTGTTGATGGCTCATTCCCTTCCTCGCATACCGTAATTACGTGGGCGAGTGCGGCCGTATTGGCGGATGAATATCCTTCTCTGTTGAATCGCCTGCTGATTTACTCGGCGGCAACGGGTGTGAGTTTGACGCGGGTTGTGGGTCAGCAGCACTTCCCTTCAGACGTGGTGGTGGGAAGCGCTGCAGGCTGGCTCATCGGGCACTACGTGTTCAAGCGTCACCACAAGGAAATAGTCGACCAATATTGAGGCCGGAGAGATTTGGCACATCTGCGCAACCGCGCAGCAAAGGCTTACACGGGCAGCGGATTTCTGCGTGAAAAGGTCTTGCGCTGGTGCCAGTACGGATAGATGGGCTCCAGTTCGGTTGCCTTGTCCAGTGCCGCGATCTGTTCCGGGGTAAGACTCCAGCCGATTGCGCCGAGATTCTGACGCAACTGCTCTTCGTTGCGAGCGCCCACAATCACCGACGAAACCGTGGGCCGCTGCAAGAGCCAGTTGAGCGCAATCTGCGTGATCGATTTGCCGTTTTCAGCGGCGATCTTGTCCATGGCATCAATCACGTTAAACAAGTGCTCATCTGGAACCTGCGGCGCTGCCGCTTTGGTCTGCGGGTATCGTATGCCTTCCGGCATGGGCTGGCCGCGGCGAATTTTGCCGGTGAGCCGACCCCACCCGAGCGGACTCCACACCAGCGCGCCGACTTTTTGATCGAGGGCGAGCGGCATCAGTTCCCACTCGTACTCGCGGCCAATGAGCGAGTAGTAAACCTGGTGCGCCACAAAACGCGTGTAGCCGTAGCGATCCGCAACAGCCAGCGACTTCATTAAATGCCAGCCTGAAAAATTCGATGCGGCGATGTAACGAATCTTGCCTTCGCGTACGAACTTGTTGAGCGTGTCCTGCACTTCTTCAATCGGAGTGAGGGCGTCAAAGGCGTGCAGATGGTAGATGTCGACGTAGTCAGTGCCGAGGCGGCGAAGACTGGCCTCAAGCGCGTTGCGCAGGTGATAGCGCGAGGAGCCTTCATCGTTGGGACCGGGGCCGGTGGGGAATCCCGACTTGGTAGAGATGAGAACTTTGTCGCGCCTGCCCTCGACGGCTTTGCCAAGCACTTCTTCAGACCGGCCGTCAGAATAGCCGTTGGCCGTGTCGAACAGGTTCACGCCCGCGTCCACGCACACGTCGATGAGGCGGCGCGCTTCGTCAACTTCTGTGCTGCCCCATGGTTTGAAAAAATCGTTTGTGCCGCCGAAAGTGGCGGCGCCGAAGCTCAACGCGGAGACCTTGAGGCCGGAGCCTCCCAGAAGACGATATTCCATGGCTGTTTGGATGTTACAGCAGGATGTTGGTTGCAACAGATGAATTGAGAACGTGAGGTTCCCGAGGTTGATCTTGGATTGCGTTTTTTGTTGAGACGGAAAATCGCTCGTGCTAAACTCTCGGAACTTGATGGCCCATTCGACCTACATCCCCGAGGTCGCGCATGAGGCAAACCAGGCTCAAATCGCGCACCGCGTTCCATTGCTGGTCCGGCTGACTCACTGGACCTTTACGCTCAGCTTTTTTGGGCTGGCGGTAAGCGGCTTTGCGATTATTCTGGCGCACCCGCATTTTTACTGGGGCGAAACAGGAAACATTCTTACGCCGCCGCTGTTCAGCCTGCCATTGCCAACAATGCTGGGCGGCCCTTCGGGTTGGGGACGATCCCTGCATTTCCAGTCGGCTTGGCTAGCCGTCGTTTCGGGATTGCTCTACGTGATTTCAGGAGTGGCGTCTCGGCGCTTTCGAAATGAGTTGCTACCGGCGAAGCAAGAGTTTTCGCTGGGCGCATTGCGTAGTTGCGTTGCGGACCATCTGCGCTTGAATCGATTGGTGCAAGATGACGGCTACAACATTCTGCAGAAGCTCGCGTATCTGGGTGTTGTCTTTGTTGCGTTCCCGCTCATGATTCTGTCAGGATTCGCGATGTCGCCTTCGATCACTTCAGTGTTTCCGTGGATGGTTGAAGTATTTGGCGGACACCAGACGGCGCGCACCATTCATTTCTTCCTCGCAAATCTGCTGGTGTTGTTTCTGCTGGCGCATGTGACGATGGTGGCGCTGGCGGGATTTACCTCGCGCATGATGGCGATGATTACGGGCCGACCCGCGGCGCGCAAGGAGATGCAATGAGCGAAACTTTGAGCCGGCGCAAGATGATTACTCGAGGCATTGCGGCCGCAACAGGTGTGGCAGGGTTAATTGCCGCCGATCGCATTGCAGGCGCGTACGGATTGATTCCGCCGGACAGCGGAGGCGTTTGGGGACCGGGCGAAACGCTTACATATGCTGCGCAGCGATTGCTGATGTCTCACCACTCAATGGCGCGAGAGTTTAATCGCAGCGATGTTTCAAAAGCTATCCCTGTCAGCGGCGAGCCGCCATCCGCCGGCCAGTACAAGGAGTTGCTGGAAAGCAGTTTCAGAAACTGGCGAATTCCCATCGACGGCATGGTGGCGCGGCCAGCTTCATTTTCAATTGATGAGTTGAAGCGCATGCCGATGAGCAGCCAGATCACGCATCAGGCCTGTGAAGAAGGATGGTCGTTTATTGCCGAGTGGCACGGGGTGCAGCTTTCACATGTGCTCAACCTGGCGGGTGTGAGCCCGGCGGCGAAGTTCGTGGTGGTGTATGCCTACGACGGTGTGTGGGACAGCTTAGATCTGGCAGATGCGTATCATCCGCAGACGTTTCTTACCTACGGATTGAACGGAAACGAGCTTCCCACGCGGCATGGTGCACCGCTGCGTCTAAAAGTCGCGCGACAGCTGGGGTACAAGAGCGTGAAGTTCCTGTCGCGGATCACGTTGACCGACTCGCTGAAGAGTGTCGGCAACGGCAAGGGCTCGATTTCGCCGGATTACGGCTACTCGTGGTATGCGGGGATCTAGTCAGCCCACCGGATTCCTCGGAGTAGCTTGCCGCCTTTGGCATTGAACAGCCTGTATTCGCGTGCTACACTCGGGTCCACTTCCCACGGACGATCCCGCCTTACTGAGCTTTACGTCCGACCTGAACGATTGTGAGGTTCCGAAAGATGGCTTCCATTTCGCAAACAGCCGGGGTGCGCCCCGCAAAGAGTTTGACCAGCCGGGGCGGGCTGGTAGACAAGTATTTTTATCTGGCCATGGGGCTGCTGGCTGCAGCCGTTGTTGTAGCAGGCTTCAGCCAGACAGTCGATGCCAGTTTGTTCCATCCCTCCATTCCCAGGCCGACGATCTTGTGGTTTCATGGCGCTGCATTTTCGGCGTGGGTGTTGTTCTACATAGTTCAATCGATGCTGGTGCGGACGAAGAACGTGAAGCTGCATCGCTCGCTGGGCTGGTTTGGCGCAGGTCTTGGTTCGGTAATGGTGCCGCTGGGAATTACGACGGCCGTCGTGATGGGGCAATTCGACATTCACGTTTTGCACGAGCCGGGCGTTGAGGATTTCCTGATTCTTCCGTTTTATGACATGGTCGCGTTCGGAACCTTGATATCGCTGGCGATCCTGTGGCGCAAGAAACCCGATTTGCACCGGCGCCTGCTCTTTGTTGCAACGGTGGGATTGCTGGACGCGGGGTTTGGGCGGTTCCAGTACCTCTACGATACAAATTTGTTTATGGTGGGCGTCGATCTGGTGATGCTGCTGGGTGTAGCACGGGACTTGCTCGTGGACCGGCGTATTCACAAGGTCTATCTAATGGCGCTGCCATGCGTGTTCATTGCACAGTTCTTCGCCGTTTACACATGGCGGAGCGCAGCGCCATGGTGGATGGCGATTGCGCACTCGCTTCTGGGCTAGCGGATTGTGAAATCAAGGTATTCGGCCCTGCGCCACTACGTTGCGGGGCCGCTTCGTTTTGGGCGATTGAAACTCACTCGGAATGCCCATTTAAACTAGATAGGTTATGGCCACTCTAAAAGCTGTGCGCGGGACGCGCGATCTTTTACCGCCGGAAACTGCGCTGTGGAACCGCATTGAAGCGACGGCGCGCGCGGTGTTTGCCCGCTACAACTTTGGCGAAATCCGCACCCCGATATTTGAAGACACCAGTCTGTTTGCCCGTGGCGTGGGCGAAGAAACCGACATCGTGTCCAAAGAAATGTATACGTGGGAGGACCGGGCGCGGGCACAGTCGGAGAAGACGCAGATGCTGACGTTGCGGCCAGAGAATACTGCCGGCGTGGTGCGGGCCTACATTGAGCACCAGTTGGGCGAGACCGGGCAGCTGCAGAAGATTTATTACATCGGTCCGCAGTTTCGGCGCGAGCGGCCGCAGAAGGGGCGCTACCGGCAGTTTTCGCAGATTGGCGCGGAGGTGTTGGGGCCCACCTCAGCCGGAAGCGAGAGCCCGCTGCGCGATGCCGAAGTGCTGGAAATGCTGGCCACGCTGCTGGATGAGCTGGGCATCAAAGGCTGGGTGCTGGAGCTGAACTCGGTAGGGTCGGCGGCGGATCGCGCGCGCTACAACGACACGCTGCGGGCCGCGCTGGTCCCTGTCGTGGGCCAGATGTGCGTGGATTGCCAGCGGCGGGCGGTGACCAATCCGCTGCGCGTGCTGGACTGCAAGGTTCCTGCAGACCAGCCGATTATTGAAAAGCTGCCGGTGATTGCCGACTCGCTGGACGAGGCGTCGAAGGCGCACTTTGACGCGGTTCTCTCCTCCCTAGATGCGGCGGGGGTGCCGTACACGCGGAATCACAGGCTGGTTCGCGGGCTGGATTACTATACGCGGACAACGTTTGAGTTTACGCACTCAGGGCTGGGGGCGCAGAACGCGCTGTTGGGCGGGGGCCGTTATGACGGACTGAGCGAGGCCATCGGCGGACCCAAGGCACCGGGTATCGGCTTTGCCATGGGCGAAGACCGGCTCGTACTCACGCTGCAAGCCCTGGAAGCAGTTGCCCAGACCAAGGCCGACGCATTTATTGCTCCGCTGGGCGAGAACATGAACCCGGCTGCGCTGGCGCTGGCGCGGGAGTTGCGCCGGGACGGGCTGAGCGTTGATCTCGGCGACGGCAGCTTTCGCCTGAAGAAATCGTTTGAGACGGCCGACAAGACGGCACGCCGCATCGTCATTCTAGGCGAAGACGAGCTTCAATCCGGTATCCTTACAGTAAAGGATTTTGCAAGCGGTACGCAGTCAAAGGTGCCGCGGGGCGAGTTGGTTGCATTCCTCAAAGGGTAGGTAAAAGGGAAGGCATGGACCGTCTGGGTTCGTGCAATCCCACCCTTGCGCGATCAGACTGCGCAAGGATGGGTACCCGACATCCCTCTCAAAGCCAGCAGGCCAGTAAAGGACACACGTAGTGCTCGATTTTTTAGGGAATCTTGAACGGACGCATCTGTGCGGGGAAGTGCGCGCAGCGGATGCCGGCAAAAACGTAGTACTGATGGGCTGGGTAAACCGGCGCCGCGATCATGGCAATTTAATCTTCCTCGATCTGCGAGACCGCGCCGGAATTGCCCAGATTGTGCTGGACAAAGAACTGACACCCGATGGGCACCTGAAGGGTGAGCAGGTAAGGCCGGAGTACGTTGTGGCCGCGGTAGGCAAGGTGCGGCTGCGCGACAAGGACGCCATCAATCCCAAGATGGTGACCGGTGAAATTGAAATTGAAGCGACCGAGCTGCGCGTGCTGAACGACTCGCGGCTGGCGCCGTTTTCGCCGTCGGAAGAGGCAATTCAGAATGAGGAAGTGCGCCTGAAATATCGCTACGTGGATTTGCGGCGCGAAGAGATGCAGCGCAACTTCAAACTGCGGCACGAGATTACGCTGGCCATTCGCGACAACCTGAGCCAGCAGGGATTCCTCGAAATTGAAACGCCGATTTTGACCAAGAGCACGCCGGAAGGCGCACGCGATTTCCTAGTGCCGAGCCGCGTGCACGCGGGCGAGTTCTATGCGCTGCCCCAGTCGCCGCAGATCTTCAAACAGATCCTGATGATCTCGGGCTTCGATCGCTACTTCCAGATTGCGCGCTGCTTCCGCGATGAGGATTTGCGTGCCGACCGCCAGCTTGAGTTCACACAGGTTGACCTGGAGATGAGCTTCCCGCGCCGCGAACATGTGTTTGCGGTGGTGGAGAATTTTCTGTCGGCGGGCTTTGCTGCCGCGGGCGTAAAGCTGCCCACGCCCTTTCCGCGCATTACCTACGACGAGGCGATGAAGCAGTACGGCACGGACAAGCCCGATCTACGCCTGCCGGGACTTACGGATGTGCGGCCCGCGTTTACGGATGAAACTCTGGCGACGCTGAACATTGATCCGGCATTGCCCGTGGTTGCGCTGCGAATTCCCAAGGTGGGCGAGCTGAGCCGCAAGGAACGCGAAGACAATCATCCGATGTTCGACCTGAAGAAGGGCGCGAAGTTCATCGACGATTTCAAGCGGCTGGGCAAGAGTTTTCCTGAAGCTGCGGCGAAGGCGCGCGAGCTTGCGGGTGCTGCGGATGAGGACTTTGTGATCATCGTAGCGGGCGATCCTGCGCACCACATTAAAGCCAGCGATACAAAATTTGAAGGCCGGCTGAGCGAGCGCGAAATTAACGTGTATGCGGCGGCAGGAAACTTCCGCACTGAGCTGGCGAAAAAATATGCGGACCGCCATGGGGCATTCTCCGTAACGGAAAAGACGGTGGTGGACGCGCACTCGCACAATGCCACGGACGCAATTGAGGGCGGAGCCGCGTTCAATCCAATTTGGATTGTCGATTTCCCGATGTTCGAGTACGACCTTGCTTCAGGCAAGTGGATGCCCGCACATCATCCGTTTACCGCGCCGTATGAAGCGGACATGGCGAATCTGGTGAGCGATCCGGCGAGCGTACGCGCCGATTGCTATGACCTTGCAATGAACGGACTGGAGCTTGGCTCGGGGTCAATTCGTATTCACCGCAAAGATGTGCAACAGCAGATCTTCAAGTCGCTCGGAATTTCTGACGAGGAAGCTCGCGCTCGTTTCGGCTTCTTTCTGGATGCGCTGGAGTACGGCACGCCTCCGCACGGAGGCATTGCACTCGGACTCGATCGAATCGTAATGCTGCTGGCGGGCGCACCAAGTCTGCGCGAAGTGATTGCGTTCCCGAAAACAGCGAAAGCAATGGACGTGATGGCGGACGCACCGACAACGGTGAGTGATGAGCAGCTCAAGGAGCTGCACATCCGCGTGGCGCTGAAAAACTAATTACAAGAGCTTATTCGGTATCGTTCTTCTCAGCGCCTTCGTCTTCGCCTTCGACTGAAATGCGCAGGGAGCGCAGGAAGTGCAGGTCGTTGGACGTGAAGCTGCCGGTGGGCTCGCCATCTTCGCCCAGAGTGGGAACGCCTTCCGGTTCCTTTGTGGAATTGAGCTCATTAAGGCCGATGGTCGCCTCAAGCATGAGCAGCACATCAAAACCGTGCTGGCGTATGTCCTGCACAACTCCGGCAATCTGTTCACTCTCGATAACCGACTCGTGGATGGCTTCGCCTAGCTGCTGTATAAGTTCGCGCAATCGCGATGTCACGAATACCTCCAAAGTCGGCCGGCGCAACGGGAATAGCTGGTTGCAGCGGCGAGTTTCATCTACCTTACTTCCAATGCCAAATTCGGGCAAGTGCGCCAAACACTGCAGCCAGCCGGAAACAATCTACCCCGAGTCGCTGCTACCATCATAAATGGCATGAGACCGCAAACGATCGGGCGAGCACTGGGCATTGGGATGCGCGTTGCAGGCCGCGTGGTAGGCCAGCGCATTGCTGAATCCGCGCAGGCTGCTGCGAGCCCGCAGGTTGCTGCCAATCCGCAAACCCACTCCATCCCAAATACGCCGGTTCAGGCCAGCTCTCGAGCAGCAGCGCGACCGCGCGTCCAGGCAGGTGGCGTTGTCAAGGGCGTGGGCGGATTTCTTCGTCCGTTTGGCCGGGTGGGCCGCATTGTGTGGCTTGAGGTTACGGGTGTCTTTTTTCTACTCCCTGTGGTCGCCTTTACGCCCAACCTGTGGCGCATGAGGGCAAGCTGGGCCCATGGTCCCGACCACAACATGTTCCTGATCACTACCGGAGTGGTGCTGCTGTTTCTCTATCTGGGTGTCACTTCGTTCTGGCGCGCACGGCGTAAAGAACGGCAAAAATAAACCGCGCCTATCGGACTCGGGGCGGCGCTGGTTTGCGCGTCAAATGCCATACGGCCAATCCGAGCGCCAGGACTCCTAACCCATACGCTGTGAATACCATGCCGCCGGTATGAATCTTGTAGCCGCGCCAGAAGGCGACACAGGCGAGCACCAGCATCAGTAATCCGCGAACACGACTCACTGCGTTTCTCCAATCTTTCCTTGAAACCGGATTGTCCTTGGTGCAAACAAACAGACTGCTTCGTCCCAATGCTACAACCTGGCCTGATCCGCCGATGAGATGGATTCCGCAGGTGTTGAAGCCAATGGTGATTTGATGATGCTGAAACTGAGTTTGACCCTGGCTCCGCCACAACCTATCGTGAAGAAGGTACAGCACCATTGCTGAAAGGATAGTTCTCATGTCGAATACGGGCACCTCGATTTCAGAAACGCCTGCGGCGGCTCCGTTGAAGAAGACGCTGCTCAACGCCACGCATCGCGCAACGAAGGCAAAGATGGTGGACTTTGGCGGCTGGGATATGCCGGTCGAGTATCCTTGCCCCGGCGGCGGCCTGATCGCGGAACACCTGGCGGCGCGCACGGCCGCGGGTCTGTTCGATGTGAGCCATATGGGTGAAATTCAGTTCCGCGGGCCCGGCTCACTAGCCGCCGTGCAGCACATCACCATGAATGACGCCGCGAAGCTGAAGGATGGGCAGGCGCATTACTCCGCGCTGCTGACGCCTCAAGGCACCTTCGTTGACGACATCCTTGTGCATCGGCTCGGCGAGAACGACTACATGCTGGTGGTCAACGCAGGAACCAAGGACAAGGATTTCGCGTGGATCAGGCAGCAGGTGGGCAGATTTCCGTCCATCCACATCAGCGACTATTCCAGTTACTACTCGCAACTTGCATTGCAGGGGCCGTACGCGCTTAAGACGCTGCAGAAGCTGACGAAAGTGGATTTGGCGGCAATCAAGAATTACTGGTTCACCTGGGGAACGGTGGCCGGAGTTCCGAACGTAATGATTGCGCGCACAGGCTACAGCGGCGAAGACGGATTTGAAGTGTACATACCCGCCGACGAAGGCATCACCGTGAAGACGTGGGAAGCGCTGCTTGAAGCAGGAGCGGAGTTTGGCATTCGCCCCTGCGGACTGGGAGCGCGCAACACACTGCGGCTTGAAGCAGGCATGAGCTTGTACGGGCATGAGATCTCAGAGGAGATCAACGTGCTTGAAGCTGGACTGGATCGATGGCTGAAGCTCGACAAGAGCGAATTCATTGGCCGCGATGCGCTGCTTGCGGCACAGGCGGCAGGCGGACCTAAACGCAAAATTGTCGGCCTCGAAATGGTGGAGCGCGGCATCGGCCGCGATGGGTATTCCGTACTTTCCCTTACCGGCGAAGCCATCGGCAACATAACGTCGGGCTCCCCGGCGCCGTTTTTGAAGACGAATATTGCAATGGCTTTGGTGCCGGCCAGCGTGGCCGCGAGCGGCGAAGATGTGCTGGTAGATGTGCGCGGCAATCGCGTGCGCGCAAAGCAGGTGCCGTTGCCGTTCTACAAGCGCGCAAAGAAATAATCGCTGCCATGTTCCATTAGGTCCATCAGCCTTCGCCAGTAGTTCACGCACTCTTGATGCGCGCACCGAGTTGAGTGATGACGCGATGTGCCGAGAGGGCTGCGCCCTCTTGCCATCCAACCAAATGGCTGGTGTGATCTCCTGCAAAATAAACGCGTCTATCAGGCTTTTGCAGCGTGGCCAGCACTCCTCCGGTTGTGGGTTGACGCTCTCCACCACCGATCCACGAGCCGAGATTATGAGGGATACGGCCCCAACTAATGTACAAAGGATTCGTGAGATCCCTGGCGTGGCCGGGGTGAAGCAGCTCGACCGACCTGCGCGATGATGCAATCATGGCTTCCACATTGGGCAGTTGCCCTGATGAACTTCTGCTTTCGAGTGAATACCCTCCGATGAGAACACCGCGTTCAGAAAAAAGCTCGGCGCTTGGATACCACACTACGTCGATCGTTTGATGCAGATAGGAAATTCCGCCAAAAATATTCGCCTCCTTCTCCCAGAATCGCGGCGCGCTCCACGCTACCTTATACGCAGAGTCGTATTGTACGTTGTCCAGAATTGTACGAATCTCCGCACTGAAGTCGGCATCTAGGGTTCGCGCGACCGTCAGCGGCATGGCACACACGCAGTAGTCCGCAGTGATGGTCTCGTTTTTACCACCGGCCCCGCGATAGCTCACCGTCACATCGATATCCGATTGCCGGATCCGCTGTACCTCGCATCCGTAACGGACATTTGTACCAAGCTTTTTTGCAAAGGCCATCGGGATATGATCCATACCGCCGATGGGTTGGAACATGGTGGGTTGCCAATCAGGAGCCTCTTCAGATAGCAAGCGAAACCACATGTCGACGTCAAGCATTGCGTGCATCGGCAACGGGTCATTGAACACCGGCTCCTGCGGCAGTGCGCCGGGAGAGACTCTGTAGCCGGAGCGTTCGGTTCCGTTGAAAAACAGATCAGGACTCAGATCACCGTACTGGCGGAGAAAATCTACCATGCGTTCGCGATCGTCAGCATCGACTTCCTGGTCGAGCGCTCCTTTTCGAATGCACTTTGCGAGTAGTTCCGAAACATGTCCGCGCGTGTCATTCACGATGCGCCGCTGCTCGACGGGTGCACCCTCGTTGAGGTTGTCGCTCTGCATCAGTGCGCTGCGAGAGGAATTCACTTCTACTTCAAGCGCGACTCCCAATTCCTGGCAGTATCCGAGCATAGTGCGGTGCAACGAAGGAAGCCGAGCCGGGCCAGCGTTGAAGTAATGCCCCTCGTCGAAATTGCAGGTTTGTTTTGTGCCGTCGGTGAATTCGACTTCGGTTCCTTTTCTGATGCTCCAATTGCGGCCGCCGGGACGTTGACGCGGTTCCAGTACGGTGCATACCCATCCCGCCCTACTCAATTCATAAGCCGTGACCAACCCCGCGATACCGGCTCCGAGAATCACCACACGGGTGTTCTTTCCCTCGACCAGGCGCAAAGTACTTTCTGCCGCGGTTTCCTGGATGGGCAAAAGTCCAAGCGACTGCATCAGGACGAAGGTGGCGCCGTATCCGCCTGCCTGACCAACTCGGGTGAGGAACTGGCGTCTGGAAAGGCTCAAGGTAATTCCTTTGGGAGAACTTGTAGGGGTGCCGGGGGGACCTGATGAGACAGTTATACGCCTGGAGCTAAGTTAAATGCACTACTTCAATCGCGCTTTTGGGTAAGGAGGCTGCGCGCTCCGGTGCCATCAGCGTGACCGCAAGGTGCGAAGAAGCGCTGGCAGATGCACCCGGGAACTTGGTGCGCGCAAAGCAGGTGTCAGTGTAGTTTTACAAACGCGCCCGGAAATAGTATTTCAAAAGATATGGCAGCAGCCACTCATTTAACGGTTCCGACTGAGATCTGCGGTTCAGTTCTTGTGCTGATCCAGTTTGACGTGTGCGAAGAGCTGCGTCTTGACCAGCTGCAGCAATCGGTAAATGCGCGCACGCTTGAGCAACCCACCACCAAACATTCTGTGCCCGCATATGTGCGCTATCATCGGCCGCCGGTGGTGGGGCCGCTTGAGCCGCTGCAACTGGCGGGCGGCGAGCGGCTTGAGGGCGAAATCAAGTACTACGACTACGGTGTAGTCAGCGTGGTTTACCAGCTCAGCTTCAAGGGCGACTGGCAAAGCCTGGTTCAACGTGCCAGCCAATGGATATGGGACGTGGACTTTGCATCGAAGGTTGAGCCGATCGTGCGGCAGCGGCTGGAGAGCGTGTCGTCTGCGCTGGTGAAACCTTACGCGCGCTGGTTAAGCGAGGATTATTTTATTTTTCACGTGCGCGAAGAGCCCGGAGCTGGATCGGCAGCGGAGCTGACGCGCGAGCGCGGACGCGATATTGCGCAGATTGTGCGCGGCGACAAGCAGCGCCTCTCCGAAGGTGAGACTGCCGAAGTGCTGCAGTCGCGTATTTCGTATTACGAAAACGATCTGACGGTGATCGGCTGGAACGCCGCGTTCTTATACGACACCAACGCAGGCGCGCAGACTGCGATTCAGCTGCTGGAATATGCGAACTCGCAGTTGCTGGAGTTTCGCCACTACGACGAACTGCTGACCAGCATTCTCGACAGCGTTTATCAGATGGTGGAGAAGAAGAAAGGGGTGTTCTCGCGCTGGCGCATGTCTCGCTCGGCAACACGTCTTCATGGAGTGCTGCTTGAGGTTGGCGAATTGACGGAGCGCGCGGACAATTCAATCAAGTTTCTCAGCGACATGTTTGCATCGCGGCTTTACCGGCTGGCGGCGGCCAGGGTGGGTGTGCCGGATTACAAAGACCTTGTGGCGCGAAAGATGAAAACCGCCGAGGATCTTTATCACGACATGGTTGACCAGTTTAACCAGGCGCGCGGATTCTTTTTGGAAGCCGTGGTAGTGCTGATTCTGCTGATCGAGCTTTTCTTTTTCTTCCGCGGGCAAACGATTTGAACAATTGCTTCGAGTTCTCTGATTAGTTCAAACACTCAAACCACGCAACTGCCACGCGATAGGGAAGGATCGGAGCTCCGGTGCTGAACTCCGCCTTGAGAGTTGCAGCAGGATCGGGAATCGCCTGATAGGTGCTGAGGATCTTGCATCGCGCGCGCAGGCGGTCGCTGACGGTATTCGTCCATTGCACCGCTTCAGGAAAGGATGTGCCATTCACAAGGACAACCAATCCCCGCGCGTTGTCGACGGCGGAGTCTTCACTGAATGGCCCGAGAATCTTGAAGCCGTGGGTGCGGTATACGTCCTCACCGATGTAGGGGCTGTATGCCGCCGCGGTTTCTGACTCGACACCGAGTTCGTAATCTAGGTAGAAGAAAAATGGAAAGTTCTCGCTGATGACAGTTGCCCCGCTTCGCGCATCGCCTGCAACGACTTGCGCAACTTGATTCCAGGGTTCGTACAGGTTGGTCGTGGCATAGTGCTTGCCTGAAGCGATCCCGATCCAGCCCGCAATGACAATCACTCCTGCGGCAGCCGATGCAAGACGAGGAAAACGCGCAGCCGTTCCGAATGCGGCCAGAGTCATCGCGATGAACAACCATGGTAAGAGGAAAAGAACCCTTTTGATATTCATATGCCCGCTGAGTTCGAGCAGGCACATCGAGAGCGCAAAATAGACCAGCCATTTGCGCCCTGGGCTGAACCAGATTGAAATGAGCAGCGCGGCAGTTGCGACAATGACAGGAATACTGAGTGGCAGGAACCACGGCGCCACTGCTGCTGAGCCAAAGATGGCGAAAACCGGATAGCCAGTTTCAGCCACGATCATCTTCACGCCGGCTCCAGATGCAATGCCCAACGCCGGCGTACCAAGACTGGTGAGCGTGGCATGTAACAGCGGCAGATAACTCAGAAAGACAATTCCGGTCGAAATGAAAAGCAACCAGATTTTCTCTCTGGCAATTCTTCTGTGGAAGATCAGCAGGTCCAGTAGAAGAAGCCCGAGGATAGCGACTTCAAAAAAGTTTGTCCAGACGGAGACAACGGCCATGACGACGAAAGCTACCCAGCACCAGTAGTTGTGGTCCTCCAGAATGTAGAAATACAGCCAGGTAGCGAAAGCCACCAGAAAGAAGCTGCAGCAATACCATCCCGTAATTCGCCCGTATTGAAAGGCGAACGGCCACACGAGTCCCAGGATGATGCATGCCCAGTAGGCGCTGGTTCCCGCAAGACGACGCGCCGACAAAGCAGTGAAAAGAACTCCAAGGGCATAAAAAATATTTGCGAAGATTCGGAGAGAAAAAAAGGAGTAGTGAGTGACGATCAGCCAAACGTGCAGCAGGATGTCAGAGGCAGGCGGGTGCTCATGCTGAGATCCGCCCTGCAAAAACAATTGAATTGTGGGCAGGATGGGATGACCGGCAACCGCTATGATGGCGCTTTCGTCCAGGATGGTAAAAACGTGGTTCGTACTGGCCATTACGACCAGGTACGCAGCCATCATGACGACCGTGAAGAGCACGCACCGAGATGACATTCTGCCTGTTTCCTTTAGACCGGCACCTGGTGAAGGCTTCATGGCAGGGGCATCAGACAGAACAAACTACACCAGGCTGGCTGGCTTGAAACACTGAAGCTACCGGATAAGTTTGCAGGCCGTTACACCTGCATCACCTCGGCTTCTTTTTTGCGGCTCAACTCTTCCATGCGGCGAATTTCTTCGTCGGTCATCTTCTGCACTTCTTCAAGAGAGCGCTTCTCTTCGTCCTCGCTGATCTTCTTATCCTTGGCCAGTTTCTTCAGCGCGTCGTTGCCGTCGCGGCGCACGTTGCGAACGGCAGTGCGATGTTCCTCGAGAACTTTGCTGATGTGCTTGCAGACATCGCGACGGCGTTCTTCTGTCATGGGCGGAACGGGAATGCGCAGCACCTTGCCGTCGGAGATGGGATTAAAGCCAAGGTCGGAAGCCTGAATGGTCTTCTCGATCTCCTTGAGGATGGTGGGATCCCACGGCGAAATAAGGATTAGTTGCGGCTCGGGCGCGGAGAGCTGTGCGAGCTGGCTGATGGGGGTGTGGGTGCCGTAATAGTCCACCTTGATTTGATCGAGCATGTGCACGCTGGCGCGGCCGGTGCGCGTGGAGGCCAGACTGGACTGGAAGGTTGCCACGGCCTGGTCCATGCGACGCTTCAGGTCGGCATTGAGGTCTTTGAGCGCCGGTACTCCGGCCATGAATGATAATGCCATCGGTTCGTTCCTCCGTACGGCCAAACTGCCAACGGTAATTCTACTAGAAGGCAGTGGAGGAACATTGAGCACATCGTATCGCGATCAGATTCCGACTTTGCAGCGAATCCAAAGCAGACGATGCTATTTTGCTCTGCGGCCGCCTGAAAACAAATTGCCCAGCAAATCAAGGCGCAAGCGCAACAGATGCTTGAGGTACTGGAGATACACAGCGCCGGTGGCCTTGCTGGCGCCTTCAGTGCGTTCACAAAAAATGTAGCCTGCTTCTCCAATGGAGCCGATGCGGCCTCGTGCGATTACCTCAATGAGTATCTTGTAGCCCGTCGGATTGAGAGCCACGCCCCGAATGGATTCGCGGCGCACCATGAAAAATCCGCTCATTGGATCGGAGATGCGGCTGAGCACTTCAGGCAGAATGACCAGACCAATTACCTGCGCGCCGCGGGAGATCATGCGGCGGAACATGTTCCAGTCGCCAACGCCGCCGCCTTCCACATGTCGGCTCGCTACGGCCAGATCGCAGCCCCCGCGCATGAAGGTGACCAGTTGCGCCAGCGTTTCAGGGGGGTGCTGCAAATCCGCGTCCATGACGGCAAGAATGGAACCGCGAGCCGCCTGCCAACCGCGAATGACGGCGGTTGCAAGGCCGGACTCATTCTTTCTGCACATCACCTGCACTTCGGGATAACGAGCGGTCGCGTCCAGAGCCAGTTCGGCAGTTCCGTCGGGACTGTTGTCGTCAACCACGATCACCTCAAACACTAAACCTGGGACGGCACGCAAGACGCTGCAGGCCGCCTCAAGTGTCCTGCCAATGTTCTGCGCCTCTTTATACGTGGGCAGGATCAGGCTAAGTTCGACGGCGCCTTCGTTGCCAGCGTCGCCCACGATGAATGGGCCGCTGGGTATCGAAAGAGAGGCTGTGGCGATTGCGTTCATTTGTTCTTTCCCATCAATGTTTACCACCTCTGTTTACGACCACTAATGGATGCCGAGATGGCTACTCAGTACGAAGCAACCGTATCATCCCTTATATTGCATCGGACCTGAATTGAATAACTGACATTTTACGCCGGTGAATGTTGAATCCTCTTGCTACTTACGCGTCATGAATGGGCACAACTTGCGAACCATTGATAGGTCAAAGCGATCATTGGCCCACTCATCAATTGAAGGCGTCCGAAAGTAGAAGGCCGTCAGACCGGGGCGACGGCGATACCAGTCGATTCTGCTTGCTGATGGGCGTGGTAGCTGGAGCGGACCAGGGGGCCGGATTCGACATGGCGGAAACCCATGGCGAGGGCCTCGCGTTTGAGCTCGGCGAATTCGCGCGGCGTGTAGAGGCGCGCCATGGGCAGATGATCGCGCGAGGGACGCAAATACTGGCCGATGGTCAGGATGTCGCAATTGACGGCGGCGAGATCTCGAAAGACTTCGAGCAGCTCACTGGTTTCTTCTCCGAGGCCAACCATGACGCCGGACTTGGTAATGCCGGATGGGCGCAGTTCTTTTGCATAGCGCAGCAGCTCAAGTGTGCGCTCGTACCGCGCTCCGGAGCGGACTACTCGATAGAGGCGCGGCACCGATTCGGTGTTGTGGTTGAGAACCTCAGGGCGCGCGTCCACCACAATCCGAATCGCTTCGCGGTTGCCCTGGAAGTCTGGGATAAGCACCTCCACGCGGCATCCCGGCGCCTGGCGGCGAATTTCGTCGATGACCATGGCGAAGATGCGTGCACCGCCGACGAGATCGTCGTCGCGATTGACGCTGGTGATGACGGCGTGTTCCAGACCCAGTGCTGCCACGGCTTCAGCCACGCGGCGCGGCTCGTCAAAATCTATCGGCTCAGGGCGGCCCTTGGGCACCGCGCAAAAACCGCAGCGGCGCGTGCACAGGTTGCCGAGCATCATGAAGGTGGCGGTTTTGTGGTGCCAGCACTCGCCGATGTTGGGGCAGTGGGCGCTTTCGCAAACAGTGTGCAGGTTGAGGGAGCGCGCCAGCCGTTTGAGGTCGTGGTAATTTTCGCCCACCGGCGCGCGCGCCTTTAGCCACTCGGGCTTGGGCGCGGCAACCTTGCGGACCGGCTGAATCTGCACCAGTTCCATCACGCTTTTTATTGTAGCGGCAGGGCTGCGCCGCGTCTCACACGAAAGAAAATGTCACGTGTTCGACGCTGGTCCAATCCAAACCTTTCAATCGAATCCAGCATCTTTGCATGTAGGGTGCGCCTGCTCTTCTTCCGCGCCGCCTGCTCTGCGACTGTTTGGCATAAGGCCAAGGTATAGAAAGTAAAGGAGTTTTCCCCATGAGATCCGAACGCCCGTTGATCGCGTCTGTTTTGTTTCTGGCTGCCGGCCTGAGCCTGATTTTCACCTATTGCAATGGCGCCAGCAATTTTAATGCTGCTTTTCCGATGGCAGCGTCTGTATTTCACCTCGACATTACAACGGCGGGCCCTGCCGCACTGGGCGGAATTGCGCTGACTGGCCTCGGAGTTTTGCTGCTCGTGTGGGCGCTTCTGGCAGCCATTGTGGGCCAGATCAGCCTGCTCTTCCGCCATAACAAAGACGACAACCGGATTGTTACGTCAGAGCGGATCTTTGAATAGGAGTCGCTGGGAATAGGAGTCGGTGCAATGGGAGACGCCGGCGCGCTGCTACCTGAGCCTGCTGCGCACTTCAATCCTGATTAGATAAAGAAAAAACACCAGGTTCAACAGTCCTTGCACCAGGAATGGGAACTGGCGCTCAGTCGTGAACCTCCACGCAAACAGCGTCACCAGCAGCACAATCGCCCCCAGCGTAAGCGCCCATGCCCATCGCAATAGCCGCAGCAGGCCAAGCGCCGCGGTGATAAAGAATGCCGAAAAGATCAGGTAGACCGGGCGGAACTGGCCGTTCACGACACCGAGAATGCTAACCCCTGCCAGCAACAGCATGTAGAGCGAGATACCCGCGAGGCCAGGAAGCGGCAGCAGTTCGCGGGTCCTTGGCTGCGAGGATGGGGCGACTGCCTCCCTGGGGTCTTCTCCAGGTTCTGCATCGCTCGCGGCGCTACTTCTTATCTCATCGCTCATAGGGTTTTCAGATAAGCCAGCAAATCCTGCAGTTGATCGTCAGTGAGTGAGGTGGCGGGCATCATGCCGCGCCCGCGCACAATCACAGCCGTAAGCCGTTCGTCAGTGGGCGGCGCGCCAGAAGGCATGGCGCTCTCCTTGGTGATGGCTTGCAGTCCGGGCCCGTTCAACGAATGCGTATCGTTGGGGCGATGGCAGCGGGCGCAGTGGTTTTGGTAAACAGCGGCTCCGCGCGCTTCCTGCGGCGTCCACTCTGACGAGGGCTTTGATGGCGGCAGCGAACGGCAGCCGGCAAGACTCATGGCGGCAGCGGCTGCACAGAGGATGAATGCCAAGAATGCAGGAGGATAATGTACGCGCATTTGCCTCTGATAATACAGCTTGGGGGCGCATGCAGCTCGTATTGAAACGCTTCAGTCGGCAGCCGCGATGGCTTCAGCGAGTCGGTCCACTGCCTGTGCTTCGGCATCGCTTCCGGGACGGCGTCCATTCACGAGAATTGAGAACGCCAGTGTCTGCCCGCTGTTCGCTGTGAGATACCCGGTGAGCGCGTTGACCTCATTGATGGTTCCCGTCTTGGCCCACATCTTCCCTTTCAGGGGCGAGTTCTTAAAGCGGTTCTGCAGAGTGCCGTCTACACCGGCGATAGGCAATGAAGCGCGCCAGTCAGCACCCCACGGTTGTGCGGCAGCGTAGGTAAGCAGGCGCGTGAAAGCACGCGGAGCAACGCGATCGTCAGGACTCAGGCCGGAGCCGTCGTAAAGAAAAAATTCCTTGTCGCTGATGCCTGCGTCGACCATGAACTGACGCACCACGCGCGATCCCTGTTCGAAGCTGCCATCGCTGCCAAAGACCTTGCCGAGCAGCCGCAGCAGCAACTCCGCGTGCAGATTCTGGCTGATTTTGTTGGTGACCGCAATGTCCTGCCCGACAGGCGGCGAGAAACGCATGCCGAGAACCTTCTGATCTCCGGCGGGGGCGGTAATGCGCGATATGTCAGAGCGTTTGAGCTGCAGCGGCTGTGCGCGCTCATCCGCAAAATCGCCAGTTCCGTTTGCGTACTTGTGCCGGGAGACGGCGGAACCTGAAACGAGGATGCCCCGCCTGCGCAAGGCCTCTTTGAAGACGGTGGCAAAGTACACGGCCGGATCTTCGACGGCCATATTCACGTGCAGCCCGTCCGGCGCAACCGTTCCCCAGGTGCGGACCATCAGAGAGCCGGGCAGGCGCTCCAGGCCCGGGTGTGGCGTTTCGCCTCCCAGTGCTGGGGTCATGTTGTTGTCGACCGTGTAGTACTCAATGGGCGGCATCCACTCTGCGACCGTTGCCCCGGGGACCGACGCGTCGGCATGAATGTTGAGACGGGCAGCGTTGTCATTGAAGGTCAGCGCGGAGACGGGCGCGCCGTAGTCCCACTGCAGATCACCCCACGACCAGTTTTGGCCGTACGGTTCGTCCACAAAAAAGCTGTCGTCACCAATGATGTCGCCATCGACCGAGCGAACGCCGTCCTGCTCAACCTGGCGTGCAAGCAGGTCGAGCGGGGTCATGGGATCGACGGGCTTTCCAACAGTAGCAGCGCCGTTGTCTGTCGCGTTAGCGGGGGGCGCTGGCGCCGGAGCAGCGCCTGAAGGCACAGGCGGCTTGTACGGGTAAGGACGGAGGCTGATGGTGGGGTCGCCAACACCGAGCAGAACCAGGTTGCCATGCAAAGTTCCGGCGGCATCGATTTCGCCGCCTGCGGCAACGCTCGTAGTCCACGAAAGCGTTTCGACCGGCAGCAGGCCGTAAGCAGCCGCAGTGGTGACGAGCTTCACGTTTGAAGCCGGCACAAACAGCTTTGCCTCGTTCAGCGAGTAGACCGGCTTTCCATCCAGCGTGGTGACGCTGATGCCGAATTGCGCGCTGCTCAAAGCAGGATCGGCCAGGATAGCGTTGATGCGCTCGCTGAGCGGGCCGCTGGTGGGAGCAGCATGCAGCGCCGATTTCGTTTGCGCGCGGCCAGCCGGCGATGCATTGCGCGCCTGCGCCGGCAACCCGGCAGTAGAGAACAGGAATCCCACCACGAGAACGAGTAAAACCCGCCGCGATTTTTCCATGCCCGGAGTTTAGCAGGATGAATCCAATCTGAGTGAGAGATTGGCGGCGAGGCTGCTCGGTGCGGCGACGTTGCCCGGTGTGACGAGGGTACGCAGCGACTAACATTGGAGAGTGACGATGGACAGCAGAAAAGGGATGGATTGGCGGCTGCGCACCCGCACGCTTATGCTGGGGCAGCGAACGCGGGTGATGGGCGTGGTAAATATTACGCCGGACTCCTTCAGCGACGGCGGCTCGTATTTTGCGCCTGAAGCCGCTGTGGAACATGCGCTCGCGCTGCTGGACGAAGGTGCGGACCTGCTGGATCTGGGCGCCGAGAGCACGCGACCGGGTTCGCTGGCAGGCGGCGATGCTCCGGCGGTCAGCCCGGATGAAGAGCAGGCGCGCCTGTTGCCGGTTCTCGAAGGGATTTTGAAGGCGCGTCCGGACACGATCATCTCAGTAGACACATACAAGGCGGCGACAGCGCGAGCCGTTCTAAAAGCTGGCGCTGAGATCGTGAACGATGTGAGCGGGCTGACCTGGGACGCGGAGATGGCCTCAGTGTGCTCAGCGAGCGGCGCCGGCGTGGCGCTGATGCATACCCGCGGCACGCCTGCGGAGTGGAGCACGCAGCCGCCAATTGGCCCCGACGCCGTTTTTGAGCTGGTGCGCAGCGGACTCGCCAACAGTCTGGCTTTGGCGGCGGCGGCGGGCATCGCTGCGGAGGCCCTGGTTTTGGATCCCGGCTATGGTTTTGGGAAACGGGATGGCGAGAACTACGCACTGCTGGCAAGGCAAGCCGAACTGCTGTCCCTGGGGCGGCCGCTGATGGCTGGCGTGAGCCGCAAGTCATTCCTGGCTCATAAGTTGGCGAAAGCCCGCGGCGAGTGTAGCGGCGTTCAGGCACCCAAGGAAGCGCGGGAAAATGCCAGCCTGGCAGCGATGACCGCGGCGATTCTAGGTGGCGCTTCGATTGTTCGCGTTCATGCGGTGCGCCCGGCGGTGGATGCCGCCCAGGTGGCGGATTCAATCCTCTCTGCCTTGGCGGTTCCCGACTCAAAATAAGGCGCTTGAGGAGATGACAAATAAATGGTATGACCAATTTGGTATAGATCAATTAGGATTATGTGTAGAGCCCGAGAACGACCGCGGCCGGTACGAATCCGGTATTAGTCATTGATGAAAACGCAATTCTCTTTTGGAAAAGACGGCCTGCTGGTTTCGGTTCCGGATAACTACGCATCGCAGGTAGTGAGCAGTCACAGCGCCCCTGCATTGGGCGATGTGCCCTCTGCGTTGGCAGCCGCCCTTGATTACCCCATCGGTTGCCGGCCATTGGTGGAACTGGCTGCAGGAAAACGCACCGCCGCCATTTCAGTTTGCGATATCACGCGTCCCGCGCCGAATTCCACCACGCTGCCTCCTTTGCTCAATCGCCTGCACCAGGCAGGAATTCCAGTTGAAGGCATCACGATCCTGATCGCAACAGGCCTGCATCGCGACGCAACCAGAGAAGAGCTGGACATCATCCTCGGGCCGGAGATTGCCGGCACGTATCGCGTGGAAAGTCACGACGCGCGCGATTTTGCAGCGCATCGCGCGCTTGGTTCTACCAGGCGAGGAACGCCCGTGTACATTGACGAGCGTTTTATGGCTGCCGACCTGCACATCACGCTCGGGTTCGTCGAGCAGCACCTGATGTTGGGCTTCAGTGGCGGCCGCAAGCTGGTGGCGCCGGGTCAGGCCGCGCAGGAGACCATCAAGGTTATTCACTCACCGCGTTTCATGCGTGAACCGATGGCAACCGAGGGCTCGATCGAGGGAAATCCGCTGCATGACGAGCTGCTTGAGATTGCAGCCATGGCGCGCCACGACTTCATGCTGGATGTAACGCTCACGCAGGGTCGCGAGATATCAGGTGTGTTCGCGGGCGAGCCGGTAAAGGCGCATGCAAAGGCTGTTGCGTTCCTTGAACAAACTTCGCTGGAGACGCTGTCAGAACCTGCCGATGTAGTGATTACGAGTGCGGCCGGCTATCCGCTTGACCTGACGTTCTACCAGACGGTTAAGGGTATTACTGCTGCGGAACACATTGTGAAGCCAGGCGGCAGAATCCTGTTGCTGGGCGAGTGCGCTGAAGGAATTGGCGGCTCTGAATTTGCCGAGTTGCTGCGCACACTGACGGGATTTCAGGATTTTCTGGACGCAATCCGTGAAACGCCGGTTGAAGTGGACCAGTGGCAACTTGAGAAGCTGGCTCTGGTAGGCGTGGAACACGAATTATTTTTTTACACGCCCGGCGTAACAACAGATCAGCTTGGGTGCCTGGGATCGCGGCTTTTTACCGATATCGATCGGGCGGTGGCAGCAGTGCTCGAAGGCGTCCCGCCGGGTGCCCGTGTTGTGCTGGTTCCGGACGGGCCATACGCTTATGCGCGAGCCGTTCCCGCTTACGTTTAGAAGCAAAATCCCCTAGGGGCTAAAGCCCATGTTCCTACTGAAAGCTTTGTGGCCCGACTGAAATCGGGCCCTGTTACAAAACACTCTTCGCGCTAGACGCTGATTCCGACTTTCTCGCGAGGCCACTTCGAACGCATTTCCTCGTGGTCGATTGTCGGCTCGACATCGCATTCCACTTCAATCACAGTCGCTGGTTCGTCCGGCGCCTTCAGGGGCATTCCGGTCAAGCGCAGTGCGAACTCATCCTGCGTGAAGTCGACCTTCTGGCCGGTTCTGAGCAGTTTTGCCGAAAGCACTTTTGCTTTAAGCCCGCCGATGGCGACGACAACTTCGGGCTGAAAGAAGCTTAGCCACTCGGCTGCCGGCGTGTGTCCCGGCCAGTAGTGCTGGTGGATGTAGAGCGTGTTGCCGCGACGTGTGTAGTTGGCGTTCGTGTTCCAGTCGCCCTTGAAGCGGTCGGCACCGTAGATGGATTTGCCGTTACCCTCTAGCCACTTTCCTGCCGATTCGAGGATAGACAACGTGTCGGGAGGGATGGAGCCGTCCGGCTCGGGCCCGATGTTGAGCAGATAGTTGCCGCCGCCGCGCGCGCATGTGGCCAGGTTGTCGACCACCTGCTTCGGAGTCTTCCACGCATCGTCGCCGCGATTGAAACCCCAGCTGTCGTTGAGCGTCATGCACGTTTCCCAGGCGCGGCCAACCTCAGAGGCCTGGATGTGTTGTTCCGGCGTTGAAAAATCGCCGGGCAGGCCATTGCGGTTGTTCACAATGATGTCGGGTTGAAGGCCGAAGACCATCTCGTTCATGCGTTCCGATTCCCATTGCTCCGCGGTCAACGGCCACGACACGTCATACCAGAGAACGTCGATCTTGCCGTAGTTGGTCATCAGTTCGCGAATCAGGCCGCGTGTGTAATCCACAAAGCGACGCCGCGCTGCTTCATCGGTCTTGCAGGTAGCACCGTCAGGATGGTGCCAGTCCATCAGCGAATAGTAAAAGCCCACACGCAGCCCCTCGGCGCGCGCCGCCTCCACAAATTCGCGTACCAAGTCGCGGCCAGGGCCTTGCTTCATCGCGTTGTAGTCGGTCAGTTTCGAGTCCCAATGACAGAAGCCTTCGTGGTGCTTGGTCGTCATCACCATGTACTTCTGGCCGGCTCGCTTGGCGAGGCGCGCCCAGTCGCGGGCCGCATTTGGCTTGGGATGGAAATGCTTGGCGAGAATTTCGTATTGAGGGATCGGGACGCCCTCAATTTCCTTCGACCACTCGTGTTGTCCGATGATGCTATAAAGTCCCCAGTGAATGAACATGCCGAACTTGGCTTCGTGCCACCACTTCATGCGCGCGTCGCGCGTAGCTGCCTGCTTTTGGCTTGCCACGGAGGTGGGTGCCGCTTCATTCTGCGCCCCCGACATACTCAAGCCGTCAGCTTTTGCGGCTGCCGCCGCTATGGCTCCGGCTGCGCCAATCTGTTTTAAAAAAGAGCGCCTAGTGCTCTCATTCCACTCCATGATTGCCTCCTTGCCTTAGCCGACCAAACGGCCAGCCGCGCAGTTGTCGTTAACGTTTTCGAAAACTGCATAAAATCGCGTCGAGCCACTATAGCAGAGGCGGGCATGGCACGAGACAGGGATGAAGCCACGTATGAGTAAGGATTGTGAGCCGATGAAATTTACTGCTTTTCTGAAGCGAAGTAAGCGACCACGCCGCCGACGAGGAGCAGGGCAGAGGCGGCAAAGATCAACACCAGCGGGCTCATCAGCGAACCAGCGCCGAAATTAAAAAGGCCCTCCGGCACAAGGGAGGTGAGAAATTGCAGGCTCACGTTGTGCGGAAGTTGTTCGAGCCAGGTGAGCCATGCCACACCATGCCGCGCCTGCCATACTGCGACCGCCGCTGCTACGACGAGGTTGACCGCAAGAGCGAAGATCTGCGCGCTGAGAATAGGCCGGGAGATGCGCTCCACGGCGGCGTTACGGCGACGAAGCTGTGCGCGCCACCAGAGCAGGCCGGCGGAGCCAAGCTTCGCCGCTCCCACCGCATGATTGCGCGCGCGCTGAAACGCAGCGGTGACAAGGACAAGCTCGCTACACGAGCGGCAGCTGTCGACATGCGTACGCAGGTCAGATGCGCAGGCCTGCGGCCACTGGCCACGTTCGACCAGCGCCTTCACTTCAGCTTCACGCGGGCAGGAACGCAGCGTCATGCTTGCCTCCCGCGGTTCTGATTCTGCAGCAGGTACGCGATTTTGCGCCGCGCCCTGAAGAGCAACAATCGAATGCTCGCCGATGCGAGTCCGGTGATCTCGGCGATCTCGTGGTGAGAGTAGCCCTCAGCGTGAGCAAGCCAGAGCAGTTGGCGATCGCGGGGACGCATCTGCGCCAGCGCCGGGCCGAGGATCATTTGCGAATCGGATGCGACCTGTTCATCAACGCAGGCAAAGAGATTCTCTGGCATCTCTTCAATGGAGGCGGAGCGCGGGCGACGCCAATGATCGCGAAGAAGATTTGTGGCGATGCGGAACAGATAGCGCCGGCAGGCAACTTCGCCATCAGCAAGATACGAAGGAGGATTTGCGAGACAGAGAAAGCGTACGTAGCTTTCCTGCATGATGTCCTCAGCCAGCGTGGGATCGCCCGACGTACGCGCCAGGTACGCCCACAGCGAACGGGCCGAGCGCTCATAGAATGCGGCAAACGCCTCATCATCCATGGGCGGCGCGGCGGCCGGCGACACCTCTAGAGAAGCGTCGCCGGCGAGAACGTTCGGTATGGATGATTCCCAGAACATACGTGTGATTCGCCTCTTGGGCACAGCCGGATCCCTTCCGGCTCACTGCCTATCCTGATGTTTTGTTGACGCCATCAATTCGGCGGTTGATGCATTGTCAGGGATGAGGCCAAGTCGGCCGGCCAGCACCCATGTGACTCCTGCAGAAAGAATAAACCCGATTCCGGGCATGAGCGCTACTGTTCCCAAAACCAGCATCGGGATATGCATATCGGCATGTACGTTGCGGAGCAGGAAGAACCCTACACCCAGGAGAACCAGAACGACTCCGATCTGCAATGGGTTAAGCACGCGCGCCACGGCGCTGGGCATGCGCTGATCCTGCTCAAGGCTGATGGGAATTGGAGCGGCCTCGAGGAATCGCTTGCCTGCCTCGGTCTCCATGTAGGAAGCCAGCTCCTGCGTGGAACTGAACTTTTCAATGAGCCGCCCATGCACCTCACTTTGCAGCTTGAAGATGCGCGACCAGCGGCGATTTTCAAGAATCAGACGAACAATCCACATGGTGGCCGCGAGAAAAAGACCAAGGGCCAGCACCGGCGCAATGTCATTCCCGATCTCGGCGGAGGCAGACCTCGGACCGGGTGCGGGCCCCATCTCAGGCCACACAGCGCGCTCAAGCGCCTGCGACCGCCGCCCGCCGGGGAAATTCAGATTCGTAAAGAGGTAATACTCCGGGTTGCGCGCTACGTCTGGATGCTGAATAAGGAACTGCGCCAGCTGCGGATTGTTTTTGTTGACGTACTCCTGGTTCGAAAGCAGCGAAGGATCGTGGGCCACAACGGTGGTAAGCGTGGGACTGGTACGCAGCAACTGGAGAAGCTGCTCCTGTGTGGCCTGCAGTTCCTGGTCGGTCATGGGCGCCACTGCGGCCGGCGGTGCCTTGGGCGGCGCGGCTTGTGCTGCCAGAAGGACCGGCTGTGCAATCAGAAGGACCGGTCCCGCAAAAAGATAAAGGGCCGCCGTCCGAATTCGATCTTGGTTAAACATTTTGTTTCTCCCTCGTTCGTTGATTCAATGAGTTCAAAAGCAGTAATAGGTCGTCTTCTGCACATACAACGCGGCGGCATACCGTTTGGTTAACAGCGGCAATTCATCAGGCCGTTACTTTGCGACGTCCACCAGAATCCTTATGATCTTTGTGCTCCGGCATGGCCAGGGTGTCGGCGGGGTTTATCATCGAAAATGGTGCAGGTTCAGGCCGCCTGCGCCGTGAGACGGCAGGCGTGGCGGCTAGGGTGGTTCGGCTTGCCAATGTGCCGCGAATCAAGGCCAGACTATCTGCGCGAATCACCAAAACAGGCTGCAATACAGGATGGAAAGTTAATGCGAGCAAAGACTGCTGTAGTGCTGGGCGCCCAGTGGGGCGATGAAGGTAAAGGAAAAATTGTTGACGTGCTCAGCGAGCGGTTTTCCGCAGTGGCGCGCTATGCCGGAGGACACAATGCCGGCCACACCGTCATCATCGGCGGCCAGAAATTTGTGTTGCAGCTTATACCCTGCGGTGTATTGCGCCCCGGCTGTAAAGGCATTATCGGCAACGGCGTCGTGCTTGACCCGCTGGCCTTCTTGAAAGAAGTTTCGCACCTGCGCGAGCTCGGAGTGGCCATCGATGGGCAGTTGTTTGTTTCCACCCGCACCCAGGTAATTCTGCCTTATCACCGCATGATCGAGCTGGCGGCGGAGAGCGCGCCGGGACGCATGAAGATCGGCACTACCAGCCGCGGCATCGGACCCGCCTACGAGGACAAGATGGCGCGCAGCGGTTTGCGGATTGTGGATTTGCTGCATTCTGAACTGCTGAAGACCCATATTGAGGCCGCCTGCGCTGAGAAGAACGCGATTGCGCATGCCCTCTTCGGCACCGATCCATTGGACCCGGTGAAGATGTACGACGAGTACGCAGCAGCAGCGGAACAGGTGCGTCCCTTTGCAGCCGACACCGGCCGGATGCTGAATAACATCCTGGCGCAGGGCGGCAGCATTATGTTCGAAGGCGCACAAGGAACAATGCTCGACATTGACCACGGCACCTATCCTTACGTGACGTCGTCCTCTGCGACAGCGGGCGGCGCTTCGACCGGTACCGGCGTTGGGCCCACCGCCATCGGAACCGTGATCTCCGTGACCAAGGCTTATGTGACGCGCGTTGGCGGCGGTCCATTCCCCACTGAAATTCACGACGCCGCGGGCGAGGAGTTGCGCGCGCGGGGCAATGAGTACGGCGCTGTCACTGGCCGCCCACGCCGCTGCGGTTGGCTCGATATTCCCATGCTTCGCTACTCGAACCAGGTAAACGGAGCGGAGTGGCTCGTGATCACCAAGCTTGACGTGCTGGATACGCTTGAAGAGATTCCGATCTGCATCGGGTATGAGGTTGACGGCAAGGTTACCGACGAAGTTCCTGCGGATGTGCAGGGGCTGGAGCGCATTAAGCCGAGGTACACCACGCTGAAGGGCTGGCGCCAATCTACCGAGGGAATCACTGATTTTGAGAAGCTGCCAAAGGCTGCGCAGGAGTATTTGCGCTTCCAGGAGCGCGAGAGCGGCGCCCGCATCGGCATGGTCTCAACCGGACCCGATCGCGACCAGACAATGCTGCTGCCAGACTTTGCAGCTGCGCTGGACAGCATTCACAAGTAGACTGAGAAGAAATACGAGTAGACTATGGGCTCCTAAGCCCTGGCAGAAGGATTTTGTTCCTATGGTCAGTTTCGTCGTCCGTTTTAAATTTGCCCCCGAAGACCGCGCTGAAATGGCAGAAGCCGTAAGGATTCTTGCTGCTGAATCTCGGCGCGAACCGGGCTGCGTTTCCTACATTCCCCACCACTCTGAAGAAGATCCGAACACCATCGTCATCTACGAGCAGTATCGTGACGAGCAATCCCTGGCGGCACATCGTGAGAGCCCGCACTTCAAGAAGTATGGGGTTGGTGGGCTTTTGCAAAGGATGAAAGACCGCAGCATGGAAAACCTGGTCGCTCTCGATTGACGGTCTGCGGAGTCTAATTGAGCGTGTATACCGGAAGGCGGATGTACCCCAACGGTAATGCAGTAGGACGCACTGGAGCGGTATTCACTAATTCCACTTTGTCCCCATTGACCGTCTGACCTTTGCGGGGCTACTATCCGATACGTTTATGTCGGGTAAAGTAAACATCCTCTCTGATCATGTCTCCGCTGATCGCCGTATGGCGCTAATGCGATTTCTGTTAATTGCGCTCATTGCGCTATTCAGCGCCGGCCTGCTTCAGGCCGGGCAAAACAAACCCAAAAAGCACGACCTTCGCCGCGAGATCTTTGACCTGGAAGACGCGTGGCGCAATGCGGCGCTCAAATCCGACACCACCGCAATGAGCGCCCTGCTGGCTGATGATTACATGGCCATCACCGCTTCAGGCATGCTGCAAACCAAGCAGGAAGCGCTGGCAAACATGCGGGCTCAACGGATGCACCTCACTGTGCTGACTCTGCTGGATCGCAAGGTCCGCTTCTACGGAACGACTGCGCTCGTTACGTCGCTTGCAGAAGTGCAAGGCACAAATGCTGAGGGAGACATCTCAGGCAGTTTCCGCTACACACGCGTCTACGTCCGGGACAGCCAGGGCAGATGGAAGATTGTGAGCTTCGAGAGCAGCAAGTTGCGTCCGAACTTCGAACACAAAAAGGATTCGGGTCCCTCTGGGGAGTAACTCTCCACGGGTTACTCGCGTTATGCCATTTAATTACTATTTTCCAGCCTTCAATTCAACCAGAATGGGTAGCCGCATTTCGGTTCTGATATATAGGACCTGTAGGCAAGGTATCGGGATCGTATTCCAACACGATCCTACGGTGCCGATGACCCCTCAATTGCTTTCAGTAATAGAACGTTTTTGTTTCCCTTCCTTTCTGCACGTCTTTGCTTTGGAAATGCATTTCCGAATGAGATGTAGGCTGGACCGCTGCGATGCAGGTTCAGCAAGACCGTGCGTAATCGCGGTCAGATCGGACCTGGGGGCATTCGGATGAGACCGGCACAGCTTGCGACTCTCAAATTCTTCGCGCTTTTGTTTCTGCTGCCTGGCCTGGCAGGTCTGATCGTGTCTGCAACGATTTCGACCAGTTACCTGGAGAAAATGCCGAGGGTACCAGTGATCTCTGAAGACCGCGTGGTTCCTCGCGAAATTCACGGCATTGTCGTTTATCAAACAAAAGAAGAAGACAAAAAGCTGAGTTCGATTGAGTACTGGTCGGTGGGAGTGTTCGTGGTCGGGCTTGGACTTGGGCTGGTGTTCCTGGAAAAGTGGGGAGCCACGCAGGCTCGCTACGGCGAAGACGACGACGAGTTGGCGGAAGATCGCTCCTAGCATTCACCCGCTGCGTGCGCGCCATCGCTCATCTCCTACAATTGAGACATGCCAGAGCTGCCCGAAGTGGAGACCATTGCGCGGGGCGTACATGCGCGCGTGCGCGGAGACCGCATTGTTCATGTGTGGTTTGCTGCGCATCCCAGGCTGTTCAAGGCGCCAGCGGCTCGGCAAGCCAAAAGTCTTTTGGGGCGTGTACTGGTCGCGGTGCATCGCACCGGCAAGCACATTGTTTGCGAGCTTGCAGCCCTTCCAAAAGGAAAACTGCGCGCAGGCGATGAGCTGCCACCGGATACGCAGTGGATCGTGCATCTGGGCATGACGGGGCGATTGCTTGTGACCACGCCCGACGCACCGGTCGCCCCGCATACGCATGCGCGACTCGAGCTTGAGAGTGGCAAGGAACTGCGCTTCGTCGATCCGCGGCGATTCGGCAAACTCGACTTTCGCGATCTTGCCCGCGGAGAGGCATTCAATGCCGCAGGCGCGGAACCTCTCGAGGTTGAGCAGGAAGTATTCACGGCAATCTTTCGCGGCAGGCGGCTGGCAATCAAAGCAGCGCTGCTGAATCAATCTCTGCTGTCCGGGGTGGGAAACATCTATGCGGACGAGAGCCTGTTCCACGCCGGTATTCGACCGCGCCGCAGTGCAGGCCGGCTGACTAAGACTGAGCTTGAACGGCTCAGGGTAGCTTTGAAATCTGTATTGGAACACGCAATCCGGTTGGGTGGGTCGTCGGTTTCAGACTACGTGGACGCCGACGGAATGCCGGGATTCTTTCAGCTTGAGCATTGCGTCTACTTGCGCACCGGGCTGCCCTGTAGAACCTGCAAGACCCCAATTCGCAGAATTATTCTGGCTGGCCGGGGAACCCATTTCTGCCCAAATTGCCAGCGATAAAACAGCCGACTATGGTTTTTTGAATTATTCGCCCTTCCGCATACTGGAATCCAAAATTCTGAGCGTCAGATTGAACCGTAAATGATTGAAAATAAATAATCGTGCGAACGGCCCACCAATTGCTATCAGAAGGGTGCCAGTGATGTACCGGCTGCCGTAAATCGGTAAGCCAAGAACAGCAGGCCCCGGCAAGAGCCACCGCCAAAGAGCGGACCCGCAAAGGGTAAACCGGCCGGATAACCTGCAAAAGGTGCGGCGGACAACCGCCGGCCGAATGATTCGGGAGGCCAGTGGCCACGCAGGACCGAGACGCCGCTCCATTTGGAGCGGCGTTTTGAGCTTCAGAGGCGTTTGGCCCTAAGTTCTGAAGTTCCGATTTTCCGCAGAATCCGGCCCACCAGGACTCCGAAAGTACACTTGCCAGCTTGAGGGCTTCGCTGTAGTATCGGAGTTGCCTATCAAAGCGGCTGACGCGGGCCACCCGGATATGGGGAGAGCAAGCTCGCCGCCGAGCAAGGAAATCGCCGGCCAGTTCAATTCATACATCGTTGTACGCGGCGATAGCTCGCATAGGAAACGCATCACCTGAGAAAATTGTACGTCGCACCGTTTCGATCCTGATCAGTGGACGAAGCTGGATAAAGGGATTCTGTGTACACTTCAGCGACAGCATTTTTCAGAGTGAGATTTGGTTTTTAGGCCAGGGGATCTGGACCGATGGGGCCTGATTGTTTGCAGGTTTGTAAGCGCTGCGGTTCGATTCCTGGTGTGTGAGAAACGGGGCCTGTGAAGTTCACCCGAATGCTGAACAGAACCGGTTCAACGATGCTCAAAACGTCAAGCAATGAGAGAGCGCTGCGTGCAGATATTTACGGCGCGATGGTTTCGCGGCGCAAGCTGGCAGCTCCGATCTCCATTAAACAGCCCGCTGAGGATTTGCGAAGTAAGTGAACTTGAAAAGCTCGGCGTGTTACTGCTAGAGCGGGACCCGGCAACATATGAAATTGGATAGCGAAGCTTCAGAAGTAAATCAGGAAGTATAAGCATGACGACAGAAACAACCCAGCCCCAACCTGAAATGGGGCCCGCGCCTGACAACGGTCAGGCGTCTCAAGCGCCAACTCCAGGGCATCGCCGCCGGCGCCGGCGCCGTAAAAATAGATCGAGCCAACAGAATGCGCAGCAGGGCCAACAGCCCCAGGTGCAGCAGCCGCAGCAAGCTGCGCCGCCGCCGCAACCGCACGCGCCCCCCCAACCGCCGCAGCATCGACAGAACCAGCAGCACCAGAATCAGCCGCGCAAAAAGAAGAAATTTTTTCAGAAAAGCGCCGGCCCTCCGCCTCAGCCCGGCAACAGCATCTCGAATTCCCAGCACGGCAAGCGCAAGGGTAAACAGCGCGGCCCGCGCGAGTTTGTCGGTCCCATGGACCACAGTTATCGCATTGCGAACGGCAATGTGGCCGATGGACCGCCCTCCACAATCCAAATGAACACCAATGGCGGCGGAGGTTATTACCCCGAGGTTCACGCACCAACGCCGGCTCCGGTTCGTCTCAATGCTCCAACCCGCATCTTCTGTTTCATCGAAGACCTTTTCTTCCAGGCAAAGATTTCTGAAACCGCGCGCAAACTTGGCATCAAGGTCGAATTCCTCAAGGGTGACAAGGAATCCATCGCGAGACTGCTGGAGTTGCCTGAAGGGGAACGCCCCACGCTGCTGGTATTTGATCTGAATAACCTGAATGCAAAACCGCTGATTTTGATTCCAAAATTCAGATCAAAGCTGAAGAAGGCCACTTCAATCATCGGCTTCCTCAGCCACCTGCAGGGCGACTTGAAATTAAAGGCTGTTGAAGCGGGCTGCGACACCGTGATGCCACGGTCCGCGTTCTCGCAGAGTCTTCCGAACCTGCTGCGCCGCTACGGCGTTGAAGAGGAAGAAGAATACGCACAGCAGCCAATGTAAAGATACAGGGAATAGGGAACAGAAAAGCAAAAGGGCGCATCGCGATAGATGCGCCCTTTGCTTTATTGAGTCAATTTCCAATTTTCCGGTGCAGGTGAATTGATTACGACCGCGCGTCGCTCTCTGATCGTTAATAACTGTTCCCTTATCCCATTCCCTGTTCCCTGTATCTTTACCCTGGTGGCCAGGTGAGCGGGCGGCCGCCTAGCATGTGCAGGTGCAGATGATCGACAGTCTGCCCGCCGTCCTCGCCCGTGTTGACGACTACGCGGTAGCCCTTTCCGAGGCCTTTCTTCTCTGCAATGTCGGCTGCCACCCAGAGTAGATGACCCAGCAGTTCGCGCTTGTCGTTGTTTGCGTCGTTGAGCGAGGCAATGTGCTCGCGCGGAACGATCAGCAAATGCACCGGCGCTTTTGGATTGATGTCGGAAAACGCAAAGGCGAGTTCATCCTGATAAACCGCCTGCGCAGGAATGGTTCCTTCAATGATTTTGCAGAAGAGGCAACTCATGGCGTGACCAGTGTACACGCACGGTCAGAGCAGGGAAATGTCTGCGTACCCGCTTGCGTCTGCCCGCATCTGATTTCAGCTTAGAATTGAATCATGGTTTCCGCGTCGGCAGCTCCATTCCGCATCGTTCATACCGTCTGCTCGCACGATTGCCCTGACTCCTGCGCTGTGCTGGTCACGGTAAACGGTGATGGCCGCGCGGTGAAGGTAGAAGGCGATTCCTCGCAGCCGGTGACGCAGGGATTTCTCTGCGGCAAAGTTGCCAAGTATCTCGATCGTGTCTACTCGCCAGAGCGCATTCTCTATCCGCTTCGCCGCAAGCCGGGGATACCGAAACAAGCGCTGCAACGCGGACACGAACATGAAGCCTTTGAGCGCGTCAGTTGGGACGAAGCGCTCGATGCGATTGCCGCACGCCTGCAGCAGGTAAGCGATCGTTACGGATCGGAATCGATACTGCCTTACAGCTATGCGGGCACCATTGGTGTGCTTGGCTACGGATCGATGGACCGGCGTTTCTTTCACCGGATGGGCGCCAGCAGGCTTGACCGAACCATATGCTCTGAGGCGGGCGGTGTGGCGTGGAATACGGTCTATGGAAAAAAGCTGGGTACGCCGGCGGAAGATTTTCGACTGGCAAAATTGATCCTGGCGTGGGGCGCCAACATCCACGGAAATAATGTGCATTTGTGGCCGATGATCGAGCAGGCACGCCGCAACGGTGCGCGGCTCATCGTAATCGATCCGTACCGAACGCGTACTGCCGCACTAGCCGATTGGCATATTGCAATTCGCCCTGGAACCGACGCCGCACTGGCGCTGGGCATGATGCACGTGATCCTGAACGAAGGGCTTGAGGATCGCGCTTATATTGACGCGATGACGCACGGGTTCAATGAATTAGCGCAGCGGGCGCGCGCATACACGCCTGAACGCGTGGCGGCGTGGACTGGTATGACGGCGGCAGGAGTAGAGCAATTGGCGCGCGAGTATGCAACCACGCGGCCTGCGGTGCTGCGCTTGAACTACGGCGTGCAGCGCGCTGAACATGGTGGCGCTACAGTGCGCGCCATCGCAATGCTTCCTGCATTGACCGGTGCGTGGAAATATCGCGGCGGCGGCGGGGTGCTCTCCACCTCCGGCGCATTCAAATGGAACGAAGATGCAGTACGGCGGCCTGATCTTCAATATGCGTCGCCGCTGGGCCGAGAAGCGCGGTTGGTGAACATGTCAGCGCTCGGGCAGGCACTGACTGAGATTGATTCCCCCGTAAATGCGTTGTTCGTGTACAACTCAAATCCTGGCGCAGTCGCTCCCAATCACAACACGGTAAAGCGCGGACTTGCGCGCGAAGATCTATTTACCGTGGTGCACGACTTGTTTTTCACCGACACAACGGACTATGCGGACTACATTCTGCCGGCCACGACGTTTCTTGAGCACACCGATATTCAGGGCGCGTACGGACACTACTTTGTGCAGATGTCGAAACAGGCCATTGAGCCGGTAGGCGAATCACGCTCGAACGTGTGGCTGTTCGGCCAGCTTGGGCAACGGATGGGCTTTGCGGAGGAATGCTTCCGCGACACGCCGGAAGACATCATCCGCCAGGCGCTGGCGATTAGCGAAGATGGCCACTCTGCGAATCCGGAAATGGAGCACATCACCTACGAGGGCCTCGAAGAACAGGGGCACATTCCGCTCGGTTTCCATCGCGAGCCTGAGGTGAATCCGTTTCTGCCGTACACGTCAGAGACTTTGCCGACTCCGTCCGGCAAAGTCGAGTTTTATTCTGAAGCGATGGCGGCGGTAGGTCAGGATCCGCTTCCCGCATTTATTCCTCCCACGGAGTCGCGCTGGGGCAAAGCGGCGGAACAGTATCCTCTGGAGTTGCTGGCACGCAAGGCTGACAACTATATGAACTCCACCTTCGCCAATCTCGACGGACATCGCAAGATGGAAGCGCGCACCAACCAACGGCTTGAAATGCATCCTGAAGACGCAAAGACGCGAAGTATTGTCGAAGGCGAACGCGTGAAGGTGTTCAACGAGCGTGGATCGTTGCGTTTGACGGTCATGCTGAATGCCGATCTGCCCGTGGGCGTGGTGGCAACGCGGCTGGACTGGGCCAAGCTGCATCCAGACGGCCTGAACTCAAATGTGCTGACCAGCGAGCGGCTTACCGACCTGGGAGCGGGTGCCACTTTCTACTCCACACTTGTTGAAGTTGCGAAAAATTAAGTTGGCTGCTGCCAAAGGTACCCTCGGCGCTGTAAGCTGTCTGCCATGAATTGGTGGGACGTTCTTATTGCTTGTGGAATTATCGCGGCATTCCTTATTTATCGGCGCTCCGGGCTCATCTCAGTGAAGGATGCGCAGGAGCACCTGAAACATGGTGCACTCGTGATTGATGTGCGCACCGCGGGCGAATTTGTCGCCGGACACTTGCCCATTGCCGTCAATCTTCCGTTAAGCGAAGTTGAAAGCAACTGGAACCGTCGCATAAAAGATAAAAATCAAGTGCTGCTGCTCCACTGCCAGAGCGGCGTGCGCAGTGGTGCGGCAAAAAAGAAACTAATCGCGCTCGGCTGCCCGAATACCTACAACATGGGAGGGTACGGACGCGCCGCGCGCATTGTCAGCGGTAAGTAAGTACAGCCATCAGCCATCAGCCATCAGCTATCAGCTCTTGCGGCGTGTGATGCTCGAGTTGAGCATTATTCCGCCGGTGATGCCGGCGGCGCGACTTCTACATAGTCGAGACTCGCTGCATCATTGCCGTCAGGAATGCCCGTCACCTTCAATACATCGCCCGGTTTGAGCTGAATGCCCCGCGCGGTGTAGCGAGTTGAGTTGTCGCCGTGAGGCTGGCGCCACGGGAAGGTTCCATCTGCGGTCCACGAGGCCGCCGACTTGCCATTCACCTCAAGTGTGAACTTGGCTGCACCGCCCTGCAGATCGAAATGCTGCACCGCAATGTTTAATTTTCCGGCGGTGCCTTTGTAGCTCCACTCGGCCGTGCAGCCATGCGGAGCAGCAGCTTTGTCGCAGGTCACGGCCTTACCCCGCGAAGCATCTTCCCATGGGGTCACGTCGACAACCTTGTAACCCGTGAGCCTTGCGTCTTCTGCTTCAAGACGGCCCGGAAATTTTCCAGCGCGGCCTTTCTCGTCGGGGATTCCGCTCAGTTTGAAGAAGTACTGAACAATCGCATCGCGCCACACAATGGCGTGACCGGCCTGGTATTCCAGCCGCGCCCGCACATCTTCATAAAATGCGGAATCAACCCTTCCTTTGAGTGTTGCCCACTCCTCACCCAGCCGGGCTGCTTCGACTGCTCCCTGGTAATGGCTGTCGTAAAAATACTGGATCACCGTTTTGCCATCGTGGAGTTTGTAAGTGTACGGAACGTGATGCATGAAGAGCAGCAGGTTGTCCGGAGTGGTTGCGGTCGACTCATAGAGCTTTGCAATTTCAGGCGGGTATTGGCCGATGTAGCCAGTGCCCGTTGCCACAGTTCGATCCATGCCGATGCCTTCGTGATCATCGCGATGCCATTGGCCCCAGCCGTTGTGCTCGCTGGCTTCGATATCGGGTCCGTAGTGGCTGCCGGTGATCCCGGTGAGAGTTTGTGCACCTAGCGGACCGGTGTAGTGCTCATACGCGGGCCACGACTGCATGAGCATTTTGCTCACGGTGCTGACGACGACTGCATTGTTGTTGATGGTCTGGCGCGTCCACTCCTCGGCAATCTGTTCAGGCGACAGGTTTGGATCCCACGCCAGGCGGCCGAAGGAGTAGAGATTGGCTAAAGCCATTGGCGAACCCAACCAGTCGCGGCCAATGCTTGCCACGCCCACCATGCCGCCGATAGGGCGATGAAAGCTTTTGCCGGCGATGATTTCCTTGACAGGCGTTGATTTGTCATCCGCGCGCAGATCGAAGTCGAGAACTTCTTTCCACATGGGCGCGATGTAGACAAGATGTTTTTGCTGGCCAAGATATTCCTGCGTAATCTGCAGTTCCATGGCCTCGTCGGTTTGGCGCAGCCCGGCAAAGAGCGGCGATACTGGCTCGCGTGCCTGGAAATCGATGGGGCCTTCTTTAATCTGCACAATCACGTTGGGCGCAAAGTGGCCGTCGAGCGGATGAAAGATGTCGTACGCCGCGCGGGCGCGATCGGCTTTCATGTCGTTGTAGTCAAGATGATTGTTGTAAACGAAGGCTCGATACAGCACAACACCGCCATGCGACTGCAGGGCGTTGGCCAGGACGTTAGCTGCGTCGGCAGGACTGCGGCCGTAGCTGTTGGGGCCGGGCTGCCCCTCTGAATCTGCCTTTACGGTAATGCCGGCAAGATCAGGAATGAGTTTGTAGACTTCATCGAATTTCGCATTCCACCAGACTTTCACCTGCGGATCGAGTGGATCGAAGGTGTTGAGGCCGCCGATTTTTTGCGGACTGGCAATATCCACGCTCATGGCAACACGCACGCCCCATGGCCGCATGGTGTCCGCAATACGCGCCAGGCCCTTGAGCCACTCGGGTGTGAGGAAGGGTGCGGCGCCGTTCACGTTGTTTATATTGCACCCGTTGATGCCGATGGATGCCAGCATGCGCGCGTATTCGCTCACCTGCGACAGGTCTTCTCGAACGTGACCATCCTCAAAAAATATTGACCGTCCACCATAGCCGCGCTCGACTGTGCCGTTGGCGTTATCCCACTCGTTGGTCCAGCGAACGGCCATTGCCGGGCGGCCGCGGAGCGGATACTGGTTGAGGTCCTGCATCTTGGCGAGTTCAGTAGTTGCCGGATAGCGAAGAAGCGCAAAGGCGCCGTAGAGAACACCGCGTTCGTCGCCGCCGGAAATGATGAGCAATCGATCGTCGGGGTGGCTGCCTTCTTTCGAATAGACCCAATACTCCTCAGCACCGAGATTAGCGGGAACGGGAATATTAGGGTACGCCTTGCGCACTTCTGCGGCGGTGCCCACGACGGCTTCGCCGGCAAAGACTTGCCTGGTGCTGCCGGTGGGCTGAGTTTGCGCAACATCAGCCACGCTGCGCTTCAATTCTGCAATGGCAGACTGTTCCAGAGCTCCGCTGCCCAATGCCCGCATTTTGAGGGGAATAACCATGCGGGTGGAGTGATTGCCGTAGCGAAGCCACGCCTGGTCCGCGGTTTGCGCAATGCAGGCTGACCCAAATGCGAACAGAGCGGCAAAAAGAGACACACGGCGCGCGATGCGCCCAGGAAAAGCGGTTTTCTTCATGTTCGCAGCGGGCCAGTTGATCATGTCTTTTTCTCCCTTCAAAGTTCTACCACCACCGGCTTGGAGCGCGCAGGTCGGCGGCGGTTGATATGCTTGTGAGTCTGGTCAGGACAGGGCAGGAGTTTATGCCAACTACCATGCAAGCCGTAGTAAAAGCCAAGGCCGCGCACGGAATTGAATTGCGCGAAGTGCCTGTGCCCACTCCCGGCCCCGGCGAGGTGCTGGTCCGCGTGCAGGTTGCCAGCGTGTGCGGAACCGATCTGCACATCTACAACTGGGATCCGTGGGCTAAAGGACGCATTCATCCACCGCTGATTCCGGGGCATGAATTCTCCGGCGCCGTGGCCGCCGTAGGGCGCGGAGTTTCAACCGTGCGCGAAGGCGATCTGGTAAGCGCGGAAATGCATGTGGCCTGCGGCAAATGCCTGCAGTGCCGCACCGGGCAGGCGCATATCTGCCAGCATGTGCGAATTCTGGGCGTGGATGCCGACGGCGCATTTGCCGAGTACGCCATCATTCCTGAAACAAATATCTGGAAGCTTGCGGCCACGATTCCGCACGATTATGCCTCGCTGCTCGATCCACTGGGCAATGCCGTGCACACCGTGCTGGCCGGACCGATTGCCGCTACCACCGTAGCGATTACCGGCTGCGGAGCTATCGGGCTGTTTTCGATTGCGGTTGCCAAAGCCTGCGGCGCGGCCAAGGTGTTTGCCATTGAAGTGAATGAACACCGCAGAAAAGTTGCGGCTGAAATGGGCGCCGATCTGGCTCTCGATCCGAAAGTCGATCACGTGGAAAAAGTCGTTCTTGACGCGACGGGCGGGACAGGCGTGGATGTGCTGCTGGAAATGTCGGGGCATCCTGAGGCGATCCGGCTTGGGTTTGCCATTCTGCGCACCGGCGGACGCGCATCGTTGCTCGGCATTCCTTCGCGGCCATTCGAACTGGACTTTGCTCGCGACATTATTTTTAAAGGCGCGCACGTGCAGGGCATCAATGGCCGCAAGATGTTCGAGACGTGGTTCCAGATGGAAGCGCTGCTGGCTACGGGCAAGCTGAATCTGGAGCCAGCCATCACGCATCGCCTGAAGCTAAGCGAGTTTCACAAAGCGATGCACCTGCTGCAATCGGGCGAGGCGATCAAGGTGCTGATGCGGCCGGATTGAGTGCAGGAATCAGGGAACGGGGATTAACTGCACCTTGCGCAGGCCCCGAACGGCATTGCAGATGTAGACGGCATCGGCATTACGCAGATCATCCAGCGTGAGCACGCGCTCTTCGATTTCTGGCCGCGTTTGCAGCAGGTGACGGCGATATACGCCCGGCAATACGCCAGATTCAATCGGCGGCGTAAACAGGCGGCCTGCCTTTTCGATAAAGACGTTGCTGATGGCGCCTTCTGTCACTTCGTCGCGCTCATTCAAAAACAATGCGTCGTCGAAGCCTTTCTCTGCGGCCTGTTTGAATGCCTGCGCGTAACGCATGCGCTGCGTTGTCTTGTGATAAAGCCACTGGTCCGATGAGTTTGTGCGCTCCGCTGCAATACACACTCGGCCTGGACCATTCGCAGCGCCTGCAATAATTTCGCTCGAAATATGCAACGCGCCGTCTGCGTCGAGCAGCAGCCTTACCTTGCGCGGCGCGTTCGCAGAAAAGGTTCGCGCGTGCTCTTCGAGAGCCGACTTCGTCTGCTCACGATCGCATGGAAATCCGAAATAGTCCGCTGAATCTTCCAGGCGAGAGAGATGCAAATCGAGCAGCGGATACGCACCATCCCAGAGCATCGTCTCGATCAGCATGAACCTGTCATTGAGCTTGGCATCTGGCGTAGAACGCTGCTGAACTGGATGAAGGAACTCTGCCTTCAGCCTGCATTCGCTGTACTCATCGCCGGCTACGGAGTCGATAACGATGCCGCTACCCACGCCCATCATTCCCTCGTCGCCCTTCATCGCAAGCGTGCGAATGGCCACGTTAAATACCGTGCGCTGGGGTGAGAAGAACCCGATGGCGCCCGTGTAAACGCCGCGCGGTTGCTCTTCAAGCTCGGCTAGTAACTGCATGGCGCGGATCTTGGGTGCGCCGGTGACGGATCCGCAGGGAAACAGCGCGCGAAAGATGTCGCCGAATTTCACATCGGATCGCAAATCTCCGCTCACTGTCGACGTCATTTGCCAGAGCGTTGAATAGCGCTCGACGGCAAACATCTTTTCTGTTTGCACGGTTCCAAACTTTGCCAGGCGTCCAAGATCGTTGCGCAGCAAGTCGACGATCATTAGGTTCTCAGCGCGGTTTTTGGGGTCGTTGCGGAGCCACTCGGCGCGCTTGCGATCTTCCTGCGTGGTGCGTCCGCGGGCTGCGGTGCCCTTCATAGGCTTCGTAGTGATGCGCCGTTCGCCGCCGTGTTCATCGATGCGAAAGAACAGCTCGGGCGAAAGCGAGAGAATGTGTTCACCCCGCTGCGCGTGCAGAAATGCGCCGTACTCTACCGGTTGGCGAGCGCGAAGCATTGCACACAAAGCCGCCATGCTGCCGCGTACCTTGACGCGATAAGGCGCGGTGAAGTTGAGCTGATAGACGTCGCCTGCACGAATCCACTCATGAATCGACTGGATACGCTGAGCATATTCCTGCTCCGTCAGCGCGAACTCAGCCTCCACACTTGACTCTTCTGCATTCGCTTGCAGCACATCGCGATAATGCGAAAGCTGCGGCGGTTCTCCGTCTTCGAATGTGCCTGTGGAGTGATCGAAACGGTAGCTGCGCTCATAGATGCCGAACCATGCCAGCGGCTCACCCGCAGGCAAAGGACGCAGGCCGGCTTTTGGCTCAAAGCAATTTCCGCACTCATAGCTGAAGTAGCCCGCAGCCTTGTGCCCGGCCGCCACGGCGCGCTCGATTTCCGCAAAGAGCTCAGCGATGTCAGCCGGCGTGTATGCCACGCAAATGCGAATTGGAGCAGCAAATAGCTGCGTGCAGTTTTCCGGGCTGGTGTTCGCCAGGTGAGGCCTGCCGCACTCCAGCAGAACGGTGGCCGGTGTGTGCTCCACCATCGCGTACACTGCCGCGGGTAGGGAATGCCGGCGGTTCATGCAGACTCAGATTACTGTACGGTCAGGACAAACTTCGTGTTTTGTGTCTGGGCAGTAATGCCGTCACTGCTCTGGCCCGTAATCGTGATGGTGTAGGTGCCGGCAGGAGTAGCGGGAACATTGCCAGGTCCGTGATTGTAGTAGTAGTAGTTCGGATTGCAAGCAGTAGTGCCGAGCATCGTGACCAACGCTACCAGCGCCAGCAGCGAAAGGCGGCTAAGCCAGGCGCGGCGGCGAGCTCCCCAGGCTAGTCCGCCGAGGCCCAGAATTCCGGGAAGCAGAATTGCCCATTGCACCGTACCGGTTCCGTTGCCGGCGTTCGAAGCAATCACGTGGACGGGGTTATTCTCCGCCTGCGTTTGCAGAACCATGGTGCCCACGGGTGGGCAGGCCGAAGCAGGCGAACCAGTGGCGCAACTACTCGGCGTTGTTGAAAGAATCTCAATGGTGGCAGGACTGAAGGAACATCCCGCCTGATTCGGAAGCCCGGAGCAGGAAAGCGTGATAAACAGCGGCGCGGTAAGGGCGGATTGATTGATGGGTGTGACCGTCACGTTCACCGTTCCAGCCGCTCCGGCCGTAAGCACCATGGGAAGCGCCGACGGCGCAACAGGCGTGAGTGAAAGCGAGAAGCTGGGCGTTCCCGTACCGCCTACCAGTGCTGTATCTTGCGGAGACACTGAGGACAGGTGCGTTGCGTCGCCCGCATAAACAGCGCTCAGATTGTGGTTTCCGGGGGCGAGTGTAAGCTGCGCGGTCGCCTGACCGGATGCGTCAAGCACAGCACCTGCCAATTGGCGGTCGCCTTCAACTATGGCAACTGCTCCGGTGGCGGTCTGGCCATCGGCCCCGGTAACTGAAACTGTAACGGCGGTCTTCGCGTCTCCATTAACGTTGCTTGCAGACACGTTGAGCGACGTGTGCGTGGTCACGCCTTGCGATGTTGCGGCCATCGCAAGCAGGGGTAACGCCAGCGCTATGCCCAGTCCTGCTGCCAACTTGAGCCGCAGACTGCGGCGGTTCATGCGTCTCACGTGCACCTGCTCCAGACTCTCCAGAAAATTGCGTATCGCCAATCGGCGTCTCGCCTGCTGCTTAAGCGTAGAAGTCTATTGTATCCGGCTGGGGCATGTTGGAGCCAACGGAACGCCGCCCGGCTTCACCTTCCCCTGAACCGCTGTACCCGGCTTGTGTTTTGACGTTTCGGCGCCCGATTGGGGAGTCCGGCAAAGCACGGCGAGCCCATAACAGCCGATCGCGGGCCGCCGCTCCCCTGAAACGCTATATGCTTTCTGTTTGAGGTGCATTGCCATGACAGAGGCTAACCCTCGCCCGCAGCTCGCCCACCTTACCGCCGTCCTCGATGATCTTCGCGCCAAGGGCACCTATTTCCACCTCCGGGTTCTCGATGATCAGCAGGCCCCGGTATGCCATTATGACGGCAAAGAAGTCATCAACCTGGCCAGCAACAATTACCTGGGCCTGGCGAACGATCCACGGCTCATCCAGGCGGCTATAGACGCTACGCGCACCTATGGAGTTGGATCGGGGGCCGTGCGGACCATTGCCGGGACCATGCGCCTGCACATGGAGCTTGAAGAGAAGATTGCCCGCTTCAAAAACGTTGAGGCGTGCGTCGTATTTCAAAGCGGATTTGCCGCCAACGCCGGTACCGTGAGCGCCATCCTGGGCAAAGAAGACTACATCCTTTCCGACGAGCTGAATCACGCCAGCATTATCGACGGTGCCAGGCTTTCGCGGGCCAGCATCAAGGTTTTTCGCCACAAAGATATCGCCCACTGCGAACAGCTGCTGCAGGAGCTGGCCGGCGAGCCGGGCAGAAAGCTGGTGATCACGGACGGCGTCTTCTCAATGGACGGCGACATTGGTCCGGTGGACAAGCTGGCCGCGCTTGCTGAGAAATGCGGCGCCATCATGATGGTGGACGACGCTCATGCCTCGGGCGTGCTCGGCCGCAACGGGCGGGGATCGGTGGATCATTTTGCCATGCACGGCAAGGTGGATGTGCAGGTAGGCACGCTGTCCAAGGCCATCGGATCACTGGGTGGCTACGTCTGCGGATCAAGAGATTTGATTGAGTATCTGTACCATCGTGCGCGGCCATTTCTGTTCTCTACATCGCACCCGCCGTCTGTGGCGGCCACGTGCATTGCGGCGTTCGACCTGCTGGAGAAGGAGCCGGAACGGATTATGCGGCTTTGGGCCAACACGCGCTATTTCCAGGGCGAACTCAAGCGAATCGGCTTCAACATTGGCGGGGTGACTACGCCTGCAACAGAAACTCCAATTACGCCGATCATTGTGGGCGAAGGACGCAAGGCAATGGAATTCTCGCGCGCGCTGTTTGAAGAAGGTGTAATGGCGACGGGAATTGCGTTTCCCACGGTGCCCGAGGGCAAAGCAAGAATTCGGCTGATCCTGACTAGTGAACATACGCGCGCGCAACTCGATCAGGCTCTTGAAAAGCTTGAACGAGTGGCGAAGCGGCTGGGGATTCTACAATAGGCGAGAAATGATCGCTCACTTGCGCGGGAAGCTGATTTTCAAACAGCCGGGCCAGGCCATTGTTGAAGCGGCCGGCGTGGGCTATGACGTTACCATCTCCGTGCCGACGTTTACAGCGCTTCCTTCCCTCGGGCAGGAAGCTTCGCTGCATATCCACACGCAGGTGAGCGAAGACCAGATTGCGCTGTTCGGCTTTCTTGAAAACGAAGAAAAGCGGCTGTTTGAGCGGCTCATCACCGTATCTGGCGTGGGCCCCAAGCTAGCCATCAAGATGCTGAGTGGTCTTTCATCAGACCGCACCGTGCAGGCCATTCGCGGGCAGGACCACGCGCAGCTGGTGCGGATTCCCGGCGTTGGCAAAAAGCTGGCCGAACGGCTGGTTGTGGAGCTCAAAGACAAGCTTGACGACTTTGCCGTGGCGCCCGCGACAACCACCATCCAAGGCGCGGCCGTGGACGATGTACTTTCTGCGTTGACGAACCTGGGCTATCAGCGGCCGGCGGCTGAAAAGGCCATTGAGCAGGCCGTCGCAAAGGACAAGGAACTGGCGGGCGATTTTGACGGGCTTTTCCGTGGCGCGCTCAAGGTTATCCGGTAGTCTAAAGGGACACTTGGCGGTCAACCGAAGCACCGGGTCGCGAATTTTCCCACATTTTCGCGGGTTTCAACGGTTTCTGCCAGGTACTGTAACCCTTTGTCAGTATGTATCGTCCTGACAAATACTAGCCGCTGCCCACTGCCCCTGGAGTGTCAGCTTTCCGAGTGTTCAAAGGATGTTTGATTGCGCTGTTTCACTGCATTTCTGTGCCTCAGTATCGCTGTCTGTGGTCGCGCCGCCGCTCTGCCGTCTACCGACGCGATAACGCTTGTAGATGCGGTGACGCCTGACGAATTCCGCGCAGATTCGCTTTCAGGCTTTACTTCTTCAGCAGATCTGAGATTGGCGATTGATTCCGCCGAGAACTCCCGGGCCACATTGGAAACCGCGAATCCTCAAGTGGCTCCAGCCGCGCCCTTAGACGGTGACGCCAAACCAATCCCCCTCGAACTGCAGCAGCCCAAGCGCATTCTGGGATTCATGCCCAACTTCCGCTCCGTATCCAGCGGCAGCAAGCCGCACCCACCAGGCTGGAAGTACAACTTCACCGTAGCCACGCGCCAGTCAACCGACTATTCGTCGTTCGTCTTTCTGGGTATCACTTCGCTGACGGCCGAGGGCATGAACATGCACCCGTCACTCGGCAAAGGTATCGGCGGTGCCTGGGCGTACACCTGGCGTGGCTTTCTCGACAAGAGCGACAATACCTATCTTTCAGCATGGCTGCTTTCCTCTGCACTGCACGAGGACACGCGCTTCTACGCACTTGGCACCGGCCACAGCATTCCCATGCGAGAGCTGTACGTCATCAGCCGGCAGGCTGTCGCGCGCACCTACGGTGGCAAGCAAACGCCTAACATCGCCGGACTCGGGGCCAAGGTTCTTACGCAGATTGTTTCGCGTACGTACTACCCATCGAGCGCGACCACCTTCCCAGTTCTGGCCACCAAGTTTGCCTACTCGGCAATGCGCGATATTGCGATCACGTCGATCCGCGAGTTCTATCCGGACGCGGCCGCGCACTTCATCCGCAAGCATCGGGAAAAAGTGGCCCGTATGGCGCAGCACGACAACGACGCGGCGGACGTGCCTGCCCCCTGAAAAATGTCGCAGTTCATTATGGCCTGACCTTGGTCGACGCCGCATCGCAGAAGCGATCCGTGAAGGACTCCGGGCTTTGGTACAGCAGCGTCGCGGCGGCGAACCACCCGAGGGTTTAGGACATCGTGTTCACTTCAGCGTTGTCGAGCGCGAACTTCACGATTGCGTCGATGTGAAGGGTGGCGCAGTCGACAATCGGGAAATCTGTATTCGATTCGTTGAAAAGCAACGTGAGATCCGTGCCCGCCAGGATGATGGCATCCACGTGATCGCGACTCAAGAGAGTTTGCGCAATCGACGTAAGTTGAGCGTGTGCTCTCGGTGTTGCGTGGTGCGTCTCGGCCAGGTCCACGTAGTTAGTGTTGATCAGGTCCAACTCGGCCGGCCGGGGACGAACGAATTCCACGCCTGCAAGCAAACCGTAGAGATCCGACTCCATGACATACCGCGTGCCGAATACCGCGACTTTGCTGATTGAGCGGGAAGCGAGTGACTCCGCGAGCGGGCCAACAATGGTGTGAACAGGCAACGGTGAGATGGAGTCAAGCTCGTGGATGCAATAAAGCGGAGTTACGGCAGGAATGACGGCGAGCTCGGCCCCGGCTGCAGCCAGCCTTTGCACGAAACTGAGTAGATATGCAGCCATGCCTGCACGATCACCCGCAGCGGCAAATCGAAAGATTGCGGAGGTTTCAGCGTGCGCCATGACGAGGTCGAGGCTGGCGCCTTGCTTTTCGTGGGCGTCGAAAAGCCTGGTGTAGTAGTCCACAGCGGCTCCCACGCCAAGGCCGCCGATGAGACCAATACAACGTCCTTTTTGCATGCCAAAGTATAGCGCCGGTGTTGAGCAGATTTCGCGGAATGCATCATAACGCAGGAACGCGAGTAAAAGATTCGATCGGATGTTCAAGAGGCGCGGAGGCCGATCCTTTAAACTGGCTTGGTTATGCCTCGCTCTATAAAGCCCACTCCCCCAGCTGCTCTGCCCTACTTCCGTCCTGAAGCAATTACATTCCTCCGCAACCTGGCTCGCCACAATGATCGCGAGTGGTTTCAGCCACGCAAGGCGCAGTTTGAAGCCGAACTGAAGGAACCCATGCTGGCCGTCGTTCGCAAAGTGACGGAAGCCATGCTCGACTTTGCTCCTGCCTTCGTGCGTCCTGCTGAGAAATGCCTGTTCCGCATTTATCGCGACACACGCTTCAGCAACGACAAGCGGCCCTACAAATCGCATGTGGCCGCGTGGTGGTCGCACCAGGGGCTTGAGAAGACCTCCGGCGCCGGCTACTACTTCCACATCAGCCCCAAAGAAGTGATCATCGCCGCCGGCGCCTACATGCCGGAGAAGGATCAGCTCTCGCAGATCCGCCATTGGCTGCTGGATCACCACGCCGAGTTCCGCAAACTTCTCGAGAAGCCTACGGTCCAAAAGCACTTTGTTGAGTTTGAAGGAAACCCGTTGACTCGCCCGCCAAAAGGCTTTCCCAGCGAACATCCGGGTATGGACCTGATCCGCTGCCGCCAATGGGGACTGGCCGCCACGCTACCCTCGGCAACCGCTCTTAAAAAGGATTTTGCAGCGACGCTGATCAAGTATTTCAAGGTGGCCGCGCCCATTGTGGACGCTTTGAATACGCCGATCGCAGCCGCGCAGGCTCCCAAAAAACGAGTCCTTTTCGGGCTGAAATAACCGGTATTCGCATTGCGCGCCAGAGCAGCTGCTCTGGTGCGTAATGCTGGCGTTTACAGGGCAAATCCGGCTGAAAACCGATAAAACCCGCTTAAAATGGGCGTTTTCGGGAGAAACCCGCTAAAAACCTGTGGAAATCGGCGTTTTCCCATTGACTTTGGCTGCCACAAAGCCGCATTGTAACCATCGGCAGGGTTCTTCGAAGCCGCATGAATACAGGGTTTTCGTGCACATTGAGTAAGCGCTCGCTCCCCCTTCATGCGGTACGCATCTCGCGGCGGAAGCCCGTCAACAACGGCAGCCCGAAGGGCTCGCCAACAGAAGGAGAATCACATGGCAACTGGTTTGACTAAGACCGCACTTACACGGCAATTGGCCGAAAAGCTCGAAATCACCAACAAGCAGTCGGCAGCCTTCCTTGACCTGCTCGCCGAGACCGCCATCAAGGAAACGAAGAAGAATGGCGTGTTCGTCATCCCCGGAATCGGCCGTCTGGTAAAGGCCGAGCGCAAAGCCCGCATGGGCCGCAACCCGCAAACCGGCCAAGCCATCAAGATCAAGGCGAAGACCGTGGTCAAGTTCCGCGTGGCCAAGTCCGCCAAGGACACCATCGCTCCGCCAAAGAAGTAGTTCGCAGGCAACAGGCAAGGGGGGAGCCCGCACGGGTTCCTCCTTTTCGCCATTAGAGCTAAATTACGGTCGAATATTTTGCACTCCTGTGACGCCCGCGGTCATCTATGAAACATGTCCACGGCTTCCCCGAGCGCTCAATTGCTCCCACCTCCGCGTGGTTCGTCGCTTCTGCTGCTGTTGCGGCTTGAAGGGCTGATGGTTGCCGCGGTAACGGCAGTTGCGTATACGCGCACTGGCGCAAGCTGGTGGCTGTTCGCGGCTTTGTGGCTGGCGCCGGACCTCTCCCTGCTGGGCTACCTCGGCAGGCCATGCCGCGCCGCGCGCATCTACAACGTCTTCCACAGCTATTTCGTTCCGGGAGTGCTGGGCCTGAGCGCTTTCCTGCTGCACGCGCACAATCTGCTGCCGGTGGCGCTCATCTGGGCAAATCACATTGGAGTAGATCGGCTGCTGGGCTACGGGCTGAAGTATGGCGCCGGGTTTGGCTGGACGCACCTTGGCCGTATCGGCGCCGCCAAACGCGATGCAATTACTGCGGGTCTGTGACCGCGTGACGTCGTGGCATAACCGCCCAGACAACCAGCGCCGCTCCAAAGCCGATGAGTACCGCACGCTCGGCTGAGAGATGAACAAGCCCCCACGACGCGCCGGTTACTGCAATAAAGACAATGGTCGGAATCGGTGACTTCATCAGCCCGCGCACGATAAGCGAAACAATAAAGCTGATGAGAATTCCCTCGAGGGCTGCGATGTTGTCATAGGTCCACGGCACAGTGGCCATGGTGATCAGCGATCCAACTGCCGTCGTTTCCGCAAGAATCGCGGTGATCCATCTTGGGTGCGCCTCAACTGCGGGAATGCCGGCCCGAATTCGAGGCACGAGGCGCGGTACTGCCCGCAAATATTCCTGATAAGGCTCGCCAAGTTGTGCAACAAGAAATGCTTCTTCGCCAAGAATGAGCCGCAGATAAAAGAACGCTACCAGCACCACCATAAACAGAGCGCCGCTCGGCGTAATCAGCAGCGAGATCGCCGCCATCATGAACCATCCACCCAGGTAGAGCGGATTGCGCATGTACCGGTACGGTCCTGCGGCCATCACACCGCCGGCTTGCATATTCTCATGATGCACAACGTCGTAACCCAGGTAGGCCGCGCCCCACACGCGTAGAACGGCGCCTATCGCCGCAAGAATGATACCGAAGATGATGACGACGGGTACGGCGACAGCGAAGGTCACAATGCCGCTACGGCCGATTTGAAGCGCCAGCCACTCCAGCGTGGACATGCGAAGCTTGATGTCCCACGGCTGCACCCACGGCGCCCACATGGCGACAGAAACGATGACGATCTGGATCATCATCCGCAGACGAAATTCGATGGCAGAGGCTTTCACTTGAGAATTCCCTTTTTGCGGAGTGTAGCATTTGCCCCGCCCGAGATTAGGCGGTCAGCACGATTTGCGATGCTTCTCTTACTCTGTGCGCAGGGCGATCATAGGATCGGTCTTCATAGCGCGGATCGCCGGCAGAAGCGTAGCACAGCCTCCCACAAGTGCGAGCAGTGCGGTGACCACCGCGTAGCTCAGCGGTTCGTGCGCGCTCACATGGAAGAGGAGTTTCTGCAGCAGGCTTGCAAGAAGCAGCGAAACGGCCAGCCCGATCGCACCACCAACGAGGAGCAGGCGGAGACCTTCGGCAGTAATAAGGCGAAGGATATTTGCTCGCGTCGCGCCGAGTGCCATCCGCACACCTATCTCCTTCGTACGCTGCGCGGCAATGTATGCAATGACGCCATAGAGCCCGATCACCGATAACAGCAGACCGGAAAACGCAAAGAAGCCTACCAGCGCGGCTTCAAATCGCGGGCGGTCGGCAAGCCTGTTTACCTCCTGCCTCATGGGCACAACCTCCACAGGAGCCGTAGAGTCCATACGTGCGATCTGCGCGCGGATCCATGGTGCCACGGTGGACACAGGCAGTTCAGTGCTCAACACCAGTTCGTTGCGATTACTCCAGTCTTCGGGGCGATTGCGACGAAGTGTGTAAAACTCCGGATCGTCTTCTCCGCTTAGACCAGCGTTCTTTACGTCGCCTGCAACACCCACAACCGTGTAGACCGGGCCGTTCAGCACAAAGTAAGGCATGTAGCTGGCAATCTGGATGTGCTGACCGATCGGGTTCTCTTGCGGGAACATCCGCGCAGCAAGCGAGCGGCTGAGGATGAGTTGAGCGCCGGACTGACTGCGGTCTTCCTCGACGAAGGAGTGCCCTCGTTCCAAGGGAATGCCGAGCGCGGCGAAATAGCCGGGGGTTACGCGGCGTACTCCAACTTTGCCGCCAACACCTGCCGGCGTGCGCGGTTTGCCGCTGACCACCAGATCGGGATAGCGCATCATGTCACGCCAGCTGTCGCCATCGGGGGGAACGGAGTCGCTGACAGCAACCGCGCTGACGCCAGGCAGGGCACGCAGGGCCGACTCAGCCTGAAGGAAAAAAGTCATGTAGGCTTCGTTGGAAGCGTAGCGGGCACGCGTGAGCGAGACATGCACGACGAACGAACCTCCCGCATCCATCCCCAGTCCCTGTTTTTGCAAATTGCGGAAGCTTTCAACGAGGAGGAGGGCGCTGGAAAGCAGGATGACACAGACGGCGATCTGTGCGACCACAAGAGCGCGCCGGAATCCGGTTTGCGCGCTGGAGCAAGTGGCACGTGCATTGGGCACAGGCGAGCGTGGATTCTGCAACGTCGGCAGGATGCCACAGGCTCCGGTACACCCAATGGTGAGTAGCGCGGCGAAGCACAGAATGCGCAGGTCAAGATGCGCATTACTGAGAAACAGCACTCCCGTGGGCGCTATGGCCACAAAGATGTGAAGAAGTCCCAATGCAAGCAAGCATCCTGAAACAGCTCCCATGGCCGCAAGCAGGCCGGCATCAACAAGGGCCTGTCCCATGAGTCGCCTGCGGCTCGCACCAAGCGCCATCCGCACCGTAAGCTCACCTTCGCGCGCTCTGCCACGCACTGCGAGTAGGCCGGCGACATTGGCGCATGAAATTACCAGGACTGCAAAGACAGCCGCAAGCAACAACCATGCAGCACGATATTGGTCTTGCATCTGCCTGTCTCGAAGTGATCGTACGCTAAGGTGAAACTCTTTGCGAAACTGTGCCGGAATGACGCTCTGCATCTGTGCGAACAACGGCTGCATTTGCTCGCGCGCTTGCTCGACGGTTACACCAGGCTTCAGACGTGCGAAGGCCCACAGCGGCACACCGAGACCAGCATTCTCCGCGTGCTGATGCGCGAAATCTACTCTTGCTGGCAGTACCATGTCGGCATGCTGTAGCCGCGGCATTTCGAAGTCCTGCGGCAGAACGCCAACGATCTTCATCGAGCGGCCGTCTATCGCGACGGTTTTGTCGAGGATGCGTTGATCGCGGTTGTAGCGCTCACGCCAGAGCGCGTACGAGATCAACACGGCAGGCGGACCGTTGGGCTGGTCTTCTTCTTGCGTGAATTCGCGGCCCAGTACCGGGGCGATGCCGAAGGTCGAAAAGAAATTGGAGGCAACGCTTGCGCACTGCATTTGGACGGGATTCTGCTCCGTAATGGCGCACTCGTTAACTCCGCGCTCGTAGGTCACGGAGTCGAACGGCCTCTGATGTGCTCGCCAGTCGAAAAAGAAGAACCCAAGCGTGAATTCCCGGGGCTCCAATGGCTGCGAAAGTCCGAAAGAGACAAGTCGGTCACCGTGAGCATACGGCAGGCTGCGAAAGAGGATTGGATCGACCACGCTGAAGACCGCGGTCGTGGTGCCGATGCCGAGCGCGAGCGTAGCGATCGCCGTACAGGTGAACATGGGGTTACGGCGGAAGCCACGCAACGCATAGCGCAAGTCGAGCAGCAGATTCTCGACCAATGGCAACGTACGCTGCTCCCGTTGACGTTGTCGCGCTTGCTCCGCGCTACCCATGCGTATCAGGGCTTGTCTGCGAGCCTCCGCCGCACTAAGGCCGGCACGCATGCCTTCCTCCACGTCCATCTCGATGTGCGATTCAAGCTCTGCTGCAAAATCGTCTTCCGAACGCTGCGCTCGCAACAAACCAATCAACCTCATGAAGAGTGCTCGGAGTTTTCGCATCACGCCTCCTCGGCCGGTGCAAGAAACCGCGCCAGAATCTCGGTTGTCTTCTCCCACTCTGCCGCAGCTTTGCGCACTCGGGCCTGGCCCGCCCTGGTCAACTCATAGAACTTCGCCTTGCGGTTGTTTTCAGAGGTACCCCAACGCGAGCGAACGAAGCCTTCCTGCTCCAGCTTGAGAAGCGCCGGGTAAAGCGTGCCATAGTTGAGTTGCAAGCGGTCACCGCTGATCTGTTCAATCCGGCGTGCAAGACCATAACCGTGCATCGACCCCATGGATTCAAGCGTCCGCAAAACCATCAGCGCCAATGTTCCCTGCCAGACATCGGTCTTCTCAGGCATTTCGCCTCTCCTATTGCAAAACAATAGGAGCACTCTAAACCCGCCTCCTATGGGAATGCAATAGAAAACTTCTCTCACGGCCCAACATACTCTCTGGGTCAAAAAGAAAACGCGGCGCTGCTGTGGTAGGCTGCGCATAAAGTACCTTGAGGTTTGCTCGTATGCGCATTCGCTTTTCCCCGCTCGCTGTCCTTGCCATCTCGTTACCGCTTGCCGCGCAAGCGCCGGCAAATCTCGCCGACACGGTGAAGCAGCAACTCCCCGCACTCACCGAAACGTACAAGCAACTGCATCGCAGCCCGGAGCTTTCGCGTTACGAAGAGCAGACATCGGCATTTCTTGCGGGCGAGTTGCGGAAGCTTGGCTACACGGTGAACGAGCATGTGGGCAAATACGAAGATGGCGCGCAGGCTTTCGGCGTGGTTGCCGTGCTGGTGAATGGCGCAGGGCCGCGCGTGCTGATCCGTACCGATATGGACGCGCTGCCAGTGGACGAAAAGACAGGAGTGGATTACGCGAGCACCGTAAAGACAAAGGACGCGCAGGGCCAACAGGTAAGCGTGATGCATGCCTGCGGTCACGATCTGCATATGACGGTGCTGCTGGGCACCGCGCGCGAACTGGCGGCGCGCAAGAGCCAGTGGCACGGAACCGTTGTGCTGATCGGTCAACCCGCAGAGGAGGTGGTTCAGGGCGCCGCCGCTATGCTTGCCGATCATTTGTATGAGCGCTTCGGACGCCCCGATTACATACTCGCGGAGCACGATACCAACGATGTCGTGGCAGGTTCCATTGCCATCAAGGGCGGCCCGTTGATGGCTAGTGCAACAACTTTGAACGTGACCATGCGCGGAATTGGCGGACACGGATCGAGACCTGAAGCGGGTAAGGATCCGATTGTGCTTGCTGCCGAGTTTGTTCTTGTGGCTCAAACTATCGTGAGCCGCCAGGTTGATCCGCAGCAACCAGCAGTGCTGACCGTGGGCACCATCCACGGCGGAACAAAGAACAACATTATTCCCGATGAAGTGACGATGGGCCTGACGCTGCGCACGTACTCGACGACTGTGCGCGACAGAATTGTTGAAGACGTGCGCCGCACCGCAAAAGGACTTGCCGTTGCCTACGGCATTCCCGAAGACCTTATGCCGATCGTCTCTCTTACCGAGGGCGCACCGGTGACTTACAACAACCCCGCGCTTGCCGAACGCGTGCGCGCTGCAGCAGTAAAGGCGCTCGGCGCAAGTCGCGTAGACGAAGCAAAGTCAGTAATGGGGAGTGAAGACGTAGGCATATTCACTCTGGATGGCAAGATTCCCGGAGTGATGTATTGGCTGGGCGCCGCCGATCGAGCAAAGTTCGAAGAGAGCCAGAAAACGGGAGTGCCACTGCCTAGCTTTCACTCAGCGTTGTTTGCTCCGGTGTATTCTGAAGCAATTCCGGCAGGCGTAACGGCGATGACAGCCATGGCGCTTGATCTGCTGAAGTGAGTTAGTAAATCAACTTGAGAGACAACTGTATCTGCCGCGAGGTGCCGGCCGTCTTGCTGATGACACCAAAGCCCGAGCCAGTAAGTGTGTTTGACGGCAGGCCCATGTTCACAATGTTGAACAGGTTGAAGAACTCTCCGCGCAGTTGGAGATCCATTCGTTCAGCTCCGCTCTTGCGCCTGCCGAACGCCGTGTCTTTAATCAATGCAAAATCGAAGTTATAGTAAGCCGGCCCGCGAAACGTGTTGCGCCCAAGCGTTCCAAATCGCCCCTGGTTCGGCCCGGTTCCGCCTGCAATGTGGATGGGGATGGAAAAGTACGCCGAAGCATTGTTCGTTCCCTGGCCAAAGTAGTCTTCGCGCACCTTCCGCGCGGTAGAAAGCCGCGGCACTGCGATCTGATCGGGACGATCGGCGCCTTTTGAACCTGCACCCGTTTGCTGCGTGCCGGAAAGGACGGTAAACGGTGAGCCCGAGCTGATGCTCGAAATGCTCAGCAACTCCCATCCATCGGTCACCTTCCTGCTGACAGGCTGCAAAAAGTTCACGCTCTCCAGATGCAGATCCTGCGCAACGCTAAGACCAAAGCCGTTGGTTGTGTCGAACGAAGACGGGCCTCTTTCCGGATGGAAGTCGAATGGGTTCTGCGGAGCACCCATCACACTGCTCGCATTGTCGATTGACTTACTCCACGTGTAACTCGCAAGTATGCCCGGGCCGCTGCGCCCAACAGTTCCCGAAAGTGACGCCTGAAATGCGTGATAACTCGAGTGTGAAATGGAGCTGACTACGTTCTCCATACCATGTCCGCCGATGATGTTTCCTGCACTGTCGAACCTGGTGTATTGAGCGAAGGCAGGCGTGGCGCCCGGATAGGCGTTGGGATAAACCGCCACGGGCAGCTTTTGAGCGGCGGTGCCCACGTAACTCGCACTTCCGGTCAGGTTGCCAAAACTGCGCTCCACTCCCAGCGTCCAGGTGTAGAGCGTGGCGTTTACAAAGTCCGGATCTACACTGCTCAATTCCAGATCGCTGACCACGTGGCCCGGGGTGAGCGCTGCAACTTCCTGCTCGTATCTGTCCACGTCCATTTCAGTGTTCGGCGCAACCGTGTCGGTGCGACCCGTTGGAAACATATCGGCGCCACCAGCGGTATAAGTGCGCGGCAACTGCGACGGCGTGATTTGAAATCCATAATGGATAGGCGCATTCGCAGCGGAAAGCAAGCGCGGAAACACGGCAAATGGCGCGGCCCCGGTTAGGAAGTTATCCTGCCAGAGATTTGGCGGAATCAGCGTGATGCCGCCTCCCGCATGGATCTGGAGATTCTTCGCGGCCTGCCACGCCAGCTGCACGCGAGGACCCCATCCGTTCCACTGTTTTGTATAACCCGGCTGCGGGTTTACTACATACTTCTGAACTCCGTTTGCAAGCTGCAGGCCTGCGGTTCGCCGCGCGCGCTCGCTGATGGGGGTGTACATTTCCCAGCGAAGTCCGTAATTCAACGTGACGCGGCCGGTGAGTTTCCATGTGTCCTGAACGTAGGCATTCACATTGTTACGGCTGATTGCCGCAGGCCCAATATGTTCTCCGCTGGAAAAGTACGGAGGCGCGACAGCGACGGAATAATCGAATGGGCTGCCCGTAAGGAAACTTGAAAGTGTATCTGGCAGCGGATCGCCAGGATTGATATCGTGCTTTCCACTTTGCGATGGAATATGAACAGCGGAATAGGCTCTTCCGCCGCCGAACTCATATGAGCCGTTTGGACTGATTCCGAAATACGTTGTGTCGCGATTGGCGCGCCACTCGGCGCCACCTTTGAGTGCATGTCTGGCCGTAGTGTATTGAACGTTGCCCTGCAGCTGGAAGAGGTTGCCGTAAGCCTGCATCACTGTGCCGCCGGCGGAGTTGAATGGCTCAAATAGTCCGTCGCTGAATTTGACTGCCGGATCGGTTTGATTCGGTGTAGGGAACCCGGGCGTGGAACGTTGAATATTCAAAGACGTCGCGAAACTGAGCCGCGGCGAAGCAGTGTGGGTCCAGGTACCCACTACGTTCCGTTCGCGATCAATGAATTGAACCCCGAATGTCGGATCGATCGCAGTCTGGCTGGGATTGGTCGTCGGACCGGTGATGTTGTCCAGCGTGAAGCGCGCAAAGAACTGGTCTTTCGCCGAAAGCCGGTGATCGAGGCGAAGAGAGAACTGGTCTGCATTGGTAATAACTTTTGACGCGGTAGAGTAAGTATGCCCCTGGTACGAACCAGTGGGATTATTGGGCAACGGGTACCGCCTGAGCACACTCGCGATGCCAGGATCGATCGGCACTGTGAGCGTATCCACAAGCCCGTCGGGAAAAGTCAGCGTATCCAGCCCGGCGCGATCACTTGCATCGGGTACCGGCATCACCTGCGTAGTGCCAAGCACTTGGCGGAAGCCCTGGTACTCAGTGAAATAAAAAGTGCGGCTGCGGCCATCGTAAAAGTGAGGCAGGAAGATGGGGCCGCCATTGGTGAATCCAAATTCGTTGCGGCGAAACGGCGGAATCCTGCCGGGATAGGCGAGCGTCGCGTGATCAAAGTAATTGCGCGCGTCGAATGAGGAGTTACGTACGAACTCGAACATTGATCCATGAAAACCGCTGGCGCCGGACCGCGTAATGATGTTGGTAAAACCCGCTGCTCCCCTTCCAATTTCGGCGGGCATCCATCCCGAGCTCGACTGAATCTGTTCGACGGCATCGACGTTGAAATTTGAAAACGTAGCGCCACCCATCTCTGGATCGCTGATGTCTGCACCGTCCATGGCAAAAACCGCTTCAACACCGCGCTGGCCATTAATTGCGAACTGCGCCGTGAAGTTTGTTGAACCATTTGTATCGGTCATGGTGCCCGCGGCCAACAGCAGCAACGTTCCGAAATCGCGCTTGTTGAGCGGCAGTTCACTCACCGCCTGGCTCGAAAGTTGCTCACCGCCGGTGGCGGCTTGACCGTGTTGAGCGGTAACCGTGAGTTCGCCGCGGTCAGACAATGTGAGTAAAGCGGCTGCCCCGGTCGCGGTCAGATCAATCGGCACCGCATATTTTATTTTTCGATCCTTCGTTTGGACTGTCAGGCTATATTGCGCCGCAGGCAGCGGTTGTAGCGCAAAGGCGCCATCGCTGCCTGTGGTAGCTTCAGATCCGTTGCCATTGCCCGCAAGGCTGATCTTTGCTCCCGCGATGGGCGCCCCAGCAGGATTACGCAGCACGCCTTTCCATGAACCCTGCGTCGGCGGCTGAGCTTGCGTTGTGATTGCCAAAAAAGCTAATGCTGCGATAAAGGCCAAGAACATTCTCTTCGCCGCGCGATCTTTATTCGATGAGAGCGTCCTACTCCAGCGATCAATATTCACAAGAATCCAAACCTTGTCACGTATAAAGCATGATGACGATTGCAGGCATAAACGCCTGCATATGAAGCCAGAGCAAGCTATTCCGGCGTTGCATTGGATTATAGCTTTCGTGCCTCGGCGCTCCTTACGGCGTTCAAGCCACGTCACTGCGCGCCGGGACACTACACTAGTTGTTAGCGCATGGCCGACACAGCAACAACGAATGAAACTATCGCCGCAATCTCAACGCCTGCCGGCCGGGGTGGCATTGGCATTGTTCGCCTCAGCGGTCCTGATGCCAGTTCGATTGCGGTTCAGCTCGTGAGCCTCCGGCATCCACTGGAGCACGGCCGCGCACGGCTGGCGGATGTTCTCGACGACCCAACCGGCAAAGCCGACAGGATCGACGAGGCTGTCGTTACGTTCTACGCTGCTCCCAATTCTTATACCGCTGATGATCTGGTTGAGATCTCTGCGCACGGGTCGCCGGTTGTCCTCGACCTGCTGTTACGGCGCGCGCTCGATTTAGGAGCCCGTCTTGCAGAGCCCGGCGAATTCACGCAGCGCGCGTTTTTATCGGGCCGCATGGACCTGACGCAGGCCGAAGCAGTACGAGACCTGATTGATGCGCAGACGCTCACGCAGGTGCGGCAGGCAGCCAGCCAGATGGGAGGCGCGCTTAGCCGTCGCGTGGCGCCAATTAAGCAGTCGTTAGTGGAGCTGGTGGCACTTCTTGAAGCGGGCATCGATTTCGCTGAAGACGATGTAGACGTTACCGATAAGCAGGAGATCGCCCGCCGCATTAACGAATTGAAGCAGCCGCTCATCGCGCTTGAAGCCTCCTACGCGCGTGGCCGCATTGTGCACGACGGGCTGACGCTTGCGATCGTCGGACGTCCCAACGCAGGCAAGAGTTCTCTGTTCAACAGGCTTGTGGAGCGGGACCGCGCTATCGTAACGGCAACACCGGGAACCACACGCGACCTTGTCACGGAGCGAATCTCGCTGGATGGAATTCCGCTCGAACTCGTGGATACCGCTGGCCTGCGCGAAGGTCTTGAAGAGGCTGAACAGTTGGGGATCGCGCGCAGCCGCGAAGCGTTGGCAGATGCCGCCGTTGTGTTGATCGTGCTCGATGCGACGCAGCCGCTGAATGAAGAAGAACATCGATTGATGGAAGCGGTAGAAAATCGTCCAGCGATCGTCGCCATCAACAAGAGTGACCTTCCAACGGCAAATGCAGTACCGCACGAGACCGCCCATGTTCCAGCCGTGCGTACGTCTGCATTGACCGGCGAAGGAATTCCCGCTCTCCGCGAACGTATATTGGCCCTGGTCACGGGCGGCGCCGCATCGGAACCCGGAATGCTGACCAGCATCCGGCACCATCAGGCGATCACTACCGCGTTGTCGGCAATGAGTGATGCAGCTGAAGCAAACTCCGGCGGAATTCCCCATGAAATGATCCTGCTGGATCTTTACCGCGCGCTTTGGGCGCTCGATTCCCTAACCGGTCAAACCACGACAGACGACATCCTGAACCTGATCTTCTCAACCTTCTGCATCGGAAAATAAATATAAACTTGGGGTGCTGGATGAAATTCTACACTGCAATTTGAAGTGATCTGGCGACGCTGACCTTCATTGGCTGTTTCTATCCAGTCGTCGCCCTGAGCGGAATTTTCGAATCCTTTCAGTTTGCCGATGACGCCATGGAGGCATCAAAACCGTGAAGATTACCAGAAGAAAAGTTCTTTCTCTCCTCTCTGGAGCGCCTGCGCTCCTCTTGTCCCGCAAATCCCAGGCAGCAATCTCTGTCCTTGATATAGGTCCACGATTCGGCGAAGCTAATTCGGCAATTCAAGACTCATCGGCCAATCCCGATCTGGCTATCGCGCCGGGCCCCTTCAAGGGAACGCGTCAGTCACTTCGCGAATGGCAGATTCCTGACTGGTATCGCGATGCCAAATTTGGCATATGGGCACATTGGGGGCCGCAGTCCGCCGTCGAATACGGAGACTGGTACGCCCGCAACATGTACATCCAGGGGCATAAGCAGTACGAGTACCACGTGAAGACTTACGGCCATCCGACAAAGATCGGATTCAAGAATTTGATTCCGAAGTGGACGGCTGACAAATTTGATGCCGACCACCTGCTCGGTCTCTACAAGAAAGCCGGAGCGAAGTACTTCTGCAGCATGGCCGTGCATCACGACGGATTCGACCTATGGGATTCGAAGTACCAGCCGCGCTGGAACGCGGTTGCCACGGGGCCGAAGAGAGACATCGTGGGTGCGTTCCGAAGTGCCGCCCAGAAGCACGGGCTCCGTTTCGCCCTTAGCGAGCATCTCGCACCGAGCTATCACTGGTTTTCAACATCGCACATGAGCGACAAGACAGGCCCGCTGGCCGGAGTTCCATACGACGGCGCCGACGCAAGCTATGCCGATCTATACCATGAGCTGCCGAAGTATTATCCCTACAGCTACAGAATCCTCAACGACCGCCAGGCACCCACTCCATGGAAGCAGCACTACTTCAACCGCATTAAAGATCTGGTCGACAAATATCAACCCGACCTACTTTACTCGGACGGTGACATCTTTTTCGAGGACTACGGCTTGGGGCTGGTTGCGAATCTTTACAACGTGAGCGCCAATCGTCACGGCGGCCGTTGCGAGGCCGTGTACACCAGCAAGCTGCCGAGTGACTGCCAGGTCGGGACATGCGTGCTGGACTGGGAGCGTGGCGTAGCTGCCGGCATCCCGGCTAACCCTTGGCAGACCGACAGTTGTATCGGCGAGTGGCACTACAATCGAGAAGCTCAATACAAATCGCCCAAGTATGTGATCGACCTGCTTGTCGACATCGTTAGTCGCAATGGGAATCTGATGCTCAATTTCCCGTTGCCAAACAGCGGCGAGCTGGATTACGAAGAGCGGCTGATTCTCGAGGAAATCACAAAATGGATGTCGATTAATAGCGAGGGCATCTACGCGAGCCGGCCGTGGAAGATCTTCGGCGACGGTCCCGTGGCTACCGCGCCACCGTCCGCAGGAGGAACTCGCTTTAACGAGTCAGGCCGCAAAGAGTTGACCGCCGACGAAGTGCGCTTCACAACCAATGGCGACACACTCTATGCATTCATCATGGGCTGGCCAGAGAAGTTAGCCTTGATCAAGCCACTTGCCACTTCAAGCCCACTCTCGCCGCCAAAGATCAGAAACGTGGAACTGCTGGGTTACAAAGACAAGATCATCTGGACCCAGGATGAACAAGGCCTGACTGTCGTGATGCCAGAGCAGAAACCTTGTGACTATGCGATCACCTTGAAGATTGTCTAGCACTGCGGTGGCGCATACGTTTACTCTACATTCGCGGATTTGAACGAATCGTGTTGGACCGATGATAACCATCGCCTTGGAGATGCGAGATCACTGGGAGAAGAATTGTTCCAGTTTGCATATTTGCGGCGGATGGATTCTTACGGCTCGCACCGGACATGCTCTGAGTGAAGCTCTTGCGCCTTGACCGGGAACGCTGCCCCCAACGGTCTTCATGGTCGTCTCCGATTCGCAGGCGAATTCGATTAAGCAGGAAAAGAATGATCAAAACTGCATTTAGATTTGCACTGATCTGCGCAACATTGGCACTAACTCACGGAGCAGCGGCCGGAGCGGTCGCAAATGGAAGTCCGTCCAGGCTACAAGGCCCTTGCGACATCTATGCCGCAGCGGGCACTCCCTGCGTTGCCGCTCACAGTACTACTCGCGCAATGTACGCCTCCTACAACGGCCCCCTTTACCAGGTCTTGCGTCAATCGGACGGCAAGACACTCGACATCGGCATCGTCAAGCCGATCTCATCGCCACCCAAAGGTGTAGGAGGTTATGCCGACGCCGCTGCGCAGGATGCGTTTTGCGCGAAGGCAACTTGCGTCGTCAACGTTATCTACGATCAGTCCGGTAGGGGTAACGACCTTTACCAGGCGGCCCCAGGAACATTCAAGGGGCCGGCGAAAGGCGGGTTTGATACACAGCCGTTTGCCGATATGGCGCCAATCACGATCAGTGGCCACAAAGCTTACGGCGTTTTCATCATGCCGGGAATGGGCTTCCGCAACAACAATGCAGTTGACCTTGCTGTCGACGATGAACCAGAAGGCATCTACTACGTTGTCGATGGCCATCACTACGACAGCGGCTGTTGCTTTGACTACGGCAACTCGTCTACGAACGGTCGAGCGGTAGGCACGGGCACCATGGAGACCACCTACTTTGGTACATCCACCGCTTGGGGCAGAGGCGTTGGCCCCGGGCCGTGGATCATGAGCGACATGGAGGCAGGCCTGTTTTCCGGACACGATGCGAAACAGAATGCCGGCGATCCAACCATCGATTCATGGCGTTTTGTAACTGCAGTTGTTGACGGCGGTGGTGGCAACCGCTGGGATTTGCGCGGCGGCAACGCGCAGCAGGGCGGCTTAACAACCTTCTACAGTGGAATTCGACCGGATGCGAGGAGGGGAGGAGGCTACTTCCCAATGCACAAGAAAGGCGCGCTTCTCCTCGGAACTGGCGGTGACAACGGCAACGGTTCCTCCGGCACATTTTACGAAGGTGCAATGACGACCGGGTATCCCACTGAAGCCACTACGAATGCGGTGCAGAAGAACATCGTCGATGCCAGGTACGACGTGCAACGTCTTAGCCTTTCACGAGTCACAACGTTCAGTCCCGGTTCGACGCAAGACGTTACCGTGAGCTTCACCAACACGACGGGCACACCCGTAGTGGGACTTCAATTAAGCATCTCGCTGCCCAACCAGAAGTGGAGCGCTGTTCTAACTGGCTCGGACAAAAAAGTCCGGATCTTCAGTGAACCAATCGCTCCGGACCAACATGCTACCGCCACCTTCAAGGTCACTTCGTCGATTGCTACTGGCTCCGACTTTCTAGTCGGCGAGGCGAAATGGAAGACCGCTACGAGCGACGGTGTGGGACGCGAGACGGTAATCGAACGCGTTCGAAATGCTCTTCCGATCAAGATCAACGAGGTTCGATTCGGTGAAGGCTTGAATCCCGTCAACCAATTCGTCGAAATCTATAACGCTTCAGAAAATGAGGTCGATCTTTCGAATTGGAATCTGATTTCCACGCAGAGCCAGTGGGCTCCGGTCAAGCTCGCTACCGTTCCGTCCGGAACAAAACTGAAAAGACACGAATACTATCTGATGGGACTTTCCAGTTCCGGTTTAGTGGCCCCAGCGAGTGCAGGAGCAATTGAGGTCAATGTCAGAAGTGTCACTGGCTTCGCAGCCGGCCAGGAAATAAACGTTGACGGCGAGACGCGCAAAATTATCAGTGTCGGAACGCCGGCCACGGCAAAGACCACGCTGTTCACTCCCGTCTCTACAGGTCCGTGGCTCACGGTTCCGGTTGGTTCAACCAACTTGCCGGTGGCCAACGCAACAGGTTTCTCGGTCGGCCAAAAGATTGGCATTGATCTTGGTGGCAACTATGAACTTGCTACTGTCACGGAAGTCGGCAAGGCAGCCACACAAACGATCTTGTCAGAGACCGTGGCTTCAGGCGCAACCAACATCAAGGTCGCCGTCGACTCCGATATAAGCGCAGGGGACAACCTGATTGTGGGCACAGGGCGGCAGAAAGAATTGGTCAAAGTTGCGACAGTCGGTACCGCCGGTGCAACCGGAACAGGTGTCACCTTAGACCGCCCTTTGCAATTTGGCCATTCAGAGGGTGTTGACGTGTCTGATGAGGGCACGGGGATTAGCTTCTCACCTGCGACGAAATTCTTGCATAGGAGCGGCGATGCGCTACAGGCGCTCGGCAGCGGCATCAGGCTCTCCAGTCCCTTGACCCATGACCACGCCTATGGATCTCCAATCGTCAACCCGTCAGCCACGATGGCCGGTTACCAGGGACTGCCGCAACCAAACCAGTGGTTTGGCGGAACACTCTCTTCCAGCGCAGGTTCAATCGCACTTATGGATGCAGGTGGGACAACTGTCGATGCCATGGTGTACGGATCGCAGCAAAGCAACTCCAGCGGTAATGGGACGATTGCAAGCCCGGAACTCGCCATCCTCGAAGGAGACCAGAGTATGGGTGGGTGCATCGTGAGCACGTCAGGCCTGACCAGTGGCGTGGATACGAGTGCCGGGCGTTACCCTGACGGCGCAGACTCCGACAGCAACTGCACCGATTTTCTGATGCAGGCGGCCGCCAGTTTGTCGGCCCCTGCGGCCGTCGGCGCCAACAATATCAAAGTCAGCAGTGTAGCCGCCTTTAGCGCCGGCCAGACCATACTGATTGATACCGGAGCGAATCTCGAGACAGCCATGATCGCCGCAGTTGGAACGGCAGGCGCCACCGCCCTGAACAACGCCGTCGCCGCAGGCACAACGATGATCCCGGTCGCCAGCATTGTTGGCTTTAACGAAGGCCAGACCATAACTATCGGAGAGGGTGAGAATTCTGAGACGGTTGTAGCCGCTTCCGTCAGTAGGTTCCCTACCCATGCAATCATCATCGCCGCGCCGCTCGCCCAGGCTCACGCTGCAGGCTCGCAGGTCTCCGGCACTGGCATCACGCTCTCCAATGCATTATCACGGGCGCATAGCCGCGGCACACCGATCACCGACAACTCTCCCACCCCCGGTGCGCCAAACAAGTATTCAAGGAAATCTCAATGAAGCTGCGTGCCGCACCTCGGACAACAACGTGACGGGTAACCCTTCGATCACTCCGCGACCGTGCTCCGCATTCTAAGAGATCCAGCGGCAATCGATCGACGCGCAACGTGATCAGTCAGAAATCAAGACAGACAATGTTAGTCACGAAAGAATGATTCTCCGACACTCTTTACGCGCAAGCTCGGTATCCTCCAACTCTCATCATTGAATGACTCAACAAAAGGCGGTACACTTTCCGCCATGCCTGAGAAAACGTATTCTGGCGCTTTCTATAAAAGATCTTGTCGCGCTCCATTGTTGACAGCTTTCATCTTTGCCACCTTCGCTACCACCTTCTGCGCCGCGCAGCCCCAGGATATTTCAGATTTCCAGCGCGCCAGCACCACGCATCGCCTTGCTGAATTTCCAAAAATCGCCGGCGACGGACGCATCTGGTTTCAGTTCAAAGCACCCAATGCGCAAAAGGTTCAGGTCCGCATCGGTGCAACCAACAAGACCTATGACATGGAGAAGCTCGCCGACGGCATTTGGGACCTGGTCATTCCGAATCCCGGACCCGGCCTGCAGTACTACTACATGATTGTCGACGGCCTCAACGTAATGGATCCCGGCAGCGAAACGTTTTACAGCAACGGCATCAAAACGGCCATCGATGTCCCTTCGCCGGGTGAAGATTATTACGACCTGAAAGACGTGCAGCACGGACACGTGTTGCAACATATTTTTCATTCGAAGGTCACGCAGTCGTGGCGGCGCATGTACATCTATCTGCCTCCGCGTTACGACGCCAATCCGCGCATGCGCTACCCGGTGCTCTATCTGCAGCACGGCGCAGGCGAAGACGAAACAGAGTGGACTCACGCCGGGCGCGCGCAGTTCATTCTGGACAATCTGATCGCTGAAAAGAAAGCCGTGCCCATGATCGTTGTGATGAACAACGGATTCGCCACCAGGCCCGGTACCACTCCAGCGACAGGCGCCGCCGGCATGGCAAGCCGATTCGCCGCCTTCGAAGAAACGCTCACGAAAGAATCCATCCCTGAAGTTGACGCCAACTTCCGCACCTTTGCGGATCGAGAGCACCGCGCTATGGCTGGGCTTTCGATGGGCGGCATGCAAACCTTCCAGATTGGAACCGCGCACACCGACCTGTTTACCTATCTCGGCATCTTCAGTGGCACGCCGTTAGCGCCGGCTCAAGCGCAAGTGGATGCGGTCGCCGCACAGGGCACTGCATTTCGCGACAAAATTCATCTGCTGTGGTTCGGAGTAGGTTCGACAGAAGCCAATTTCCTGAACCGCACCCACGAAGTAAGGGCGCAGCTCGAAAAGGCCGGAATTTCCTCCGGGTATTACGAATCGCCGGGCACTGCACACGAGTTCCAAACCTGGCGCCGGTGCCTGCACGAGTTTGCGCAGCTGCTTTTCAAGTCCACAACACCAACGCCAAAGAAGTGAGGAAAAATTATGTCTACCCGTCGCACCTTTCTAAAGCAGAACTCGCTTTTGGCCGCAGGCGCCTGGGCTTCGGTTTCAACTTCATTCGCAATCAAGGGTGCACATGCGGCTACTTCCGCAGCACCTATTGCAGAGACTAACTACGGTAAGCTTCGCGGACGCACCTCAGATGGCATTCATGTCTTCAAAGGCATTCCGTACGGAGCTGACACCTCCGGCAAAAACCGCTTCATGCCGCCGCAAAAGCCGGCATCGTGGACAGGCACACGGGACGCCGTCGAGTGGGGCCATCTTGCGCCGCAGCCCTTGCCCAGCGGCAACTACGACTACACCAACGCCTGCCAGTGGGCCATTCAACCAGGCGGCAAAGGCGAAGACTGCCTTGTTCTGAATGTCTACACACCGGCACTCAAAGATGGCGGCAAACGCGCAGTCATGTTTGCAATTCACGGCGGCGGCTACACCACCGGCACCAGCCACAATCCGGTGTTCGATGGCCGCGCACTCGCGCATCGCGGCGACGTCGTAGTCGTTACCGTCAACCACCGGCTCGGTGCACTGGGCTTTACCAACCTCGCTGAATTCGCACCTGAGTTCGCGCAATCCGGTGTCGTCGGCATGATGGACCTCGTTGCTGCTCTCCAATGGGTTCATGAAAATATTGAGAACTTCGGCGGCGATCCAAGCCGCGTTCTGATCTTCGGCCAATCAGGAGGCGGAGGAAAAGTCTGCCACCTTATGACCATGCCGTCAGCGAAAGGCCTGTTCAGCCGCGCGGCAGCGGAGAGCGGAGCCTCACTGCGCTCTGGCACGCGCGAGAACTCCACCAAGAGCGCAGAGCGTTTGCTCAAGCAGCTCAACCTTCCCAAAGAACGCTTTCATGTGCTGCAGGAAGCGCCGTTTGACATGATCATCGGCGCGCAGGCTGTATCGGGCGCGCAGTTTGGCCCCATGGTGGATGGAACGATCATTCCACGCGATCCATTCGATCCCGATGCTCCGGCAATATCAGCGGACGTACCTATGATGGCCGGAAGCAATCTACAGGACAGCAATCTCAGCCGCACCGACTTCTCAATCGACGATGCTGCCGCGCAGGAACAGCTCAAAGCATCGATAGGCGATGCCGTCGCCAAAGTGTGGGCTGGGTATCGAGAAGCCGATCCAAAAGCCACCGCGGCAAATCTGTTCGCACGTATCTCCAGCGATCAGGGAATCAGAACCAACACCAGAATGGTGATTGAACGCAAAGCAGCGCTGGGCCACGCGCCTGCGTTCCTTTATCTGCTCACCTGGCAGGCTCCCTTCATGGGCGGCCGTTACGGTTCGGTCCACGGCACAGACGTTCCGTTGATCTTCCACAATCCTGAGCTTTGGCCATTGACGGCGGGCTCAGCAGAAAACCGCATCATGGCAGACCGAATGTCTGACGCCTTCATTGCGTTCGCCAAGACCGGCACTCCAGGCACCAAGGAGTTGCCATGGACAGCTTACGATCCGAGCACAAAGCCGACCATGATCTTCGACGTTCAAAGCGGCGTCAAAAACGATCCTCACCACGATCTGCTTGCCCTGCTGCCGGAGCGACCACGCGGACGCGGGCTAGGATTCTAGCGTCGGTTCCAAACGAAGCATTAACTCCTGGGAGTTCTCATCATGTTCCGATTGATTCGTTCGTGCGCCCTTGCATTGCTCGCGATTACGCCTTTTACCTTTGCGCAAAATCAGGCCGCTTCATCTGCCTCCAGCCGCGTCGTCTTGGGCAAACTCTCAAGCGGCGCTTCTGTTGCATTTGTTCCCGCCCGCTCCGGCGAGTGGGGCATTGAAATCTCCGGCGGCTCCGCTCCGCGTATCATGCAGCCGAAACCAGCGCAGGTTGAGATTTTTCTCGACGAGCAGAACGTTAGCGATGTTGCTGCCCCATATCAATCGATACAGAAGGAGACCGGTGCAGTTGTTGCCAAGGCAAAAGTAACAGCCGCCGGCGGAGCTGCATTCGCCATTGAAGATAGATGGACGCTCTCTGGCGACGTGTTGTCACTGAGCCGCAGAGTCACCGTGACCGGTGGCGAAGATAAAGCCGGATTCTATTCGGCTATAAAATTTATCACCGCGCCCGCAGTGGGCTGGCCCGACCTCGACTACATGGCTCCCGGCGTAATCTATGGCGATCCTACCTATGACGGCGATACCTCCATCGGTGGTGTTTTTAATTACAGGCTCAAGCGGCTTTCGATCCGCGAAGATTCACTTAACGCTCCCTTATTCGCGCTTTCATTTCGCGACGGCCACACCGTTGCTGTAATGGACAAGGCGCCGCGCGGCGACACAACATGGGCAGAGACCACATCACCTGCAACCACACCGGTGATCGACGAACATATGCAAGTAGGCGCTCTGGGCGCTCGCGAAGTACCCAGCGGAGGCGTCGAGTTCGGCTTCTGGTTCCCCGGCGCCACCAGCGAAATTCCCAGATCATTTCAGAATGTATCCGCACAATCCGGACCGCCCGCTTCGATTGTTCGACGTCGCTACCATCCAGTGAGCGCCGGGTTTACGCAGAGCTACCAAATAGGTTTTCGCTTTGGGCAGAATGAGTCGTTCCTCGATCTGGAGCGAAACGCATGGCGCTGGGCATGGGACACACTCAAGCCTCCGGTCATGCATCTTGACATCGAAGTAGTTCGTCGCGCCGTCGTCGATCATCTCGATGCTCATGTACTCACCGTCGATAATCGCGCAGGCATTCCATTCCTCTGGGACGCGGTAACCGGCAAGCCCGGCTCGCAGCGCACGCCCATGTACACCGCATCGGGCACAGTCATACCGCCCACTCCTTACCCGCAGGAGCTTGGACCGCAGGGCAATGCCGAGCTCGCCGCATGGGCCAAAACCGTCGGTATCGATCTCGATCCAACATTCAGTGAAATCTGGCGCTGGCCGAAAGTCCTCATGGGCTTCGTCTCCAAGGGCGTAGAAGCCGCCGACGAGTTGCTTATCGAAGGCGATCGCGACCAGAGCCCGCGTGGCCAGAAAATGCGCAAGGATGGATTGGCGATCATCGACAGCTTTATTCGCCTCGACCCCGCATCGCCTCCTGGAGGGCAGGGCTTCGATATTCACACTGGCAAGCCCGTCTCTGAGCCCGCGGATCACGTCTTTCTGCGCGCGCCATCTGAAGGCATGCGCTCGCTCATGCAGGCTTACATGCGCGAGAAGCGCGCTGGGCACGATCATCCCGAGTGGCTGGCATGGTGCCGCCAGTTTGCCGACTGGCTCCTTAAACAGCAGCGCGAAGACGGCTCGTACCCAAGAAGCTGGCACGATGGAACCGGCGAAGTTAATGAGGAGTCCGGCACCAGCACCTACAATCCCGTGCCGCTCCTGGTTAGCCTTAGTCAGGTTACCGGCGACAAGCGCTACCTCGACTCGGCCATTCGTGCTGCGGATTACGTGTGGGCCGATTTCGGCAGCCACGGCGTCTTCGTCGGCGGCGCAACAGACAATCCCAACATCACCGATAAAGAAGCAGGAATGCTTTCGATGGAAGCTTTCCTGTCACTTTACGAAACCACTAAAGATACGCGTTGGCTCGACCGCGCCAAGGTAGCCGGCAACTACGCCGAAACTTGGATATGGATCTGGAACGTGCCCATGGCCATCGGCGCAGACGATGCCAAGTTGAATTGGAAGCGCGGCGTTTCAACCGTCGGCTTGCAGGGCATTACAGCGCGTGGCCCAGGCGGCGGCGATGAATATCTCGACTGGGCAGTGCCGGACTACGCCCGCCTCTACAAGTACACCGGCGACCCGCATTATCTCGATGTGACGCGCATTCTTCTGTTCGATACCAAGAGCATGCTCGCGCTGCCAGGCCGCACATACGATCTCGCCGGTCCCGGCTGGCAGCAGGAAAACTGGGGACTCGGCGCAGGCCGCAGAGGTTTCGGTTCGCATCGCACCTGGCTGCCATGGGTTTCAGTCAACCACCTCCACGGCATCACCGGCCTCGAAGAATTCGATCCAGTTCTATTCCAACAAATCATCAAAGAGGACTAACGCGAAACAAGCTTGAACAGGCTACGGACAACTCAACTCGGGATGCGCGTTGTAAGAGGGCGCAGCTTCAGGCGTGCCGCAAACAGCCCAAATAGATGTTCGGCTTTAGCCGCGAAGGGATGTTCTTGGCTTTCACCAAATTTCTTCCGCAGCCCTGAGCCCCCTGCTGATTACGGCCGATGCCGCCAACTTCTTCCCGTCGGTGAGCGCCTCGGCGATTTCCCGTGACTTGAGCTTTGACTACCAAGCCACACCAAGCAGGTGCAAGCGTTGCCTACCACCAGCAGGAGAATCTGATGGCACTGGAATAGAATCTGATCGGCCCCTTTTTAGCGTTCCATCTATGCCCAAACAAGCAACACGAAATCTCATTCGGGGAGTACGTTCAGTCGCTGGGCTAGGCCTGGTGGCGGCAACAACCTGGATTGCCTTCGATGAAATCCACGCGAATGCGCTGATTACTGGGTTCGCCTACGTGCTCATCGTACTGATCGTTGCCGCACGTTGGGGACTGATTGAATCACTTCTGACGTCAGTCGCGGCGATGCTCTGCCTCAATTACTTCTTCCTGCCGCCAGTTGGGTCACTGACCATTGCCGACCCTCAGAATTGGGTGGCGCTCTTTGCTTTCATGGTGACCGCTGTAACAGCGAGCCAGCTATCTGCGAGCGCTCGGAGCCGTGCTGCCGAAGCTCAGGCGCGACGAGTTGAAGTGGAACAGCTCTACCAGATAAGTCTGTCCCTTCTCAGGATGGATGCTACCAGGAGCCCCGGCCTGCAGATTGCCGAAAAACTCAAGGATCAACTTGGCTTTCAGTCGGTGATGTTTTGCGACTCACTGAGCGGCGAAGTCTTCACTGCTGGAAATGAAAACACGATTGTCTGCCTTGATGCCCTCCGTGCCGCTGCGAATGGCGACGCGGTCTGGCGAACCACTCGGAGGGCGGTAACGGATTCCGCGGAGTATGTCATCTTTCCGGTTGCATTTGGGCAAGCCTTGTTTGGAAGCATCTGTGTTGTCGGTGCGACGATTTCGGACACTGCTCTCCAGGCTTTAGCGAATCTGGCAGCCTCGGCCTTGGAACGCAATCGTCAACAGATCGCGCTCGGCCGATTTGAGGTCGCGCGCGAAAACGAGAGGCTGCGGGGAGTTCTTCTTGATGCGCTGGCGCACGAATTTCTAACGCCCCTGACGTCCATCAAAAGCGCTATCTCCACCGTGCGTACTGAGTACTCGCATGACGAGGAGGAGAACGAGTTCCTTACGGTTATTGAAGAGGAATCGGACAAACTTGGGGAGATGATCAACGAGACAACCGATATGGCGCGGATAGAACCTGGACATCCGCGCATTCGCCGCCGAAGGACGCACGTCGCCGCACTCATCCGGTCGGCCGCACAGCACTTGAAGAATCTGCTGCGAGGCCGCACGCTGTTGATCGACATACCCGAGGGGATCCCGGAACTCGAGGCCGATCCGGAGATGGTCGAACTGGCGATTCGTCAGCTTATTGGGAACGCGATCAAATACTCGCCGCCGGAAACTGCTATCGAAGTTCGGGCAACCTGCACAGAGGGCTTCATTGAAGTGCAGGTTCGCGATCATGGCGCTGGTGTTCGCGACGATGAAATTGAATCGATCTTCGAGCGTTTCTATCGGGGAAAGAGAGTCAAAGAAGCGGTTGCGGGAACAGGCATGGGTCTGAGCATAGCTCGTGATATTGTGAAAGCGCACGGCGGCGCGATGTGGGCAGCAAACGCGGCAGATGGAGGCGGCTGCTTTTTCTTTACTCTTCCAGTAGTGCCTCCGGAGAGTAAGTCATGAGAAACCCAAGCATCCTGATTGTTGATGACGAGCCCCAGATTCGGCGCGTGATCAAAGCCGCTCTAAGCAAGCAGGGTTATGTTGTCGCCGACGCGCGCAGCGGAGAGGCTGCTCTCGACATGATTCGGGACGAGCGGTTCGATATGGTCATCTTGGACCGCAACATGCCGGGCATCGGCGGGCTCGAGACCTGCCGTACCATTCGGGACAATTCGGACATGGGAATCATTATGCTCACTGTGCGCAAGGCAGAAGAGGAACGAATTGAAGCGCTCGATGCCGGCGCCGACGACTACGTCACCAAACCGTTCAGCATGCCTGAGCTATCCGCGCGGATCCGGGCCAATCTGCGTCGCGTACCTTCGGCATCCCATGCGGGCACGAAGACGGTCCGCTTCGGGACCGTGAGCATCGATCTGGCGACCCATCATTTGTCAGTATCAGGAACAGATGTTCGTCTGACACCGAAGCAGTTCGACGTGTTGGCATATCTTATCGACAACCCGAACGTTTCAATCCCTCATGCGCGACTTCTCCAGGCTGTCTGGGGGCCGGACTATCGTGACGAAGTCGAATATTTGCACGTGGTAATCAACCAATTGCGCAAAAGAATTGAAGTGGACCCTTCCCATCCCCGTTACATCATTACCGAACCATGGTTCGGTTACCGTTTCCAGTTGCCGGAGGAAGCCGACAACAGGGCTGAATAGCGAGCGCATCGGTTTGGAAGATCCCAATATCTATCAGTTCCGGACGAGAAGAAATTGCCTTTAGGACTTTATTAGATACCCGTCAGGACTTTGTTAGAACACAAAGCTCAATCTGTCTCCAGTGACTGTGACGCGAATGTCCATCGTCGCGGAGGTAGATAAGTGATTGAGACGATCTCGCTCAGTGTAGTCGGCGGTATTTGCGTGGCCGTTATGCTCTATATACTCTATGGGTTTACCAAGGATTCCTTTGAGTTTTCCCAACGCAACCCGCACTCCAGCGAGGGATGGCACCGCAGAGGGTTTTAGATTGCTGGCGCAAACCGCCATGTTCTTCACTGCAAATGCTAGATCCAACGTCAACGTTGGCGAGTTCGGGCGGTCTCTAGAGAACATCCGCCAAGATCACTGGTGGTTACAAAGTGCCAAAATCACCTGCGATCTATTCGAAGAGAACTGATTGGAAACGCGGCCTGTTTGTGTGCAATATTCTCACCTGTCGCCAACAGGCCAAAGCACTCATCGACGAGTTCTGAGAGTATCGTCGCCGGGGTAGCTCAATTTGAGAGCTACTACCGAGCCGTCGGTGACACACAAATCTCGCGCCAAAATTCATAATCTGCCTGAACAATCCTGTTGACATCCCGTCCAATGCGTCCTAACATCGGGCGCATCAGTCGTTTTGGGACTTCCCCTTCCATTCACAATTGAACCAAAAATTCAGTTAGCCCTCGGAATCAATAACTGCACACTCAGGCCTTTGGCCTGCAGGAGATTTGAATGAACAATCGTGTGAGATTGCTTGCCGTTCCAGCTTTGCTCATGAAGTCGAAACCCATGTCCAAACTACTGGCAGCTTCTGCCGTTCTCGTCGCCATCACCGTTTTGCTGGTGTCGCTCAAGACTCCGCGCGTCACGGCGGAACCGGAATCTGATCACGACCAGGATGAGAGCAAGGTCCAGATAGGTTTCGCAATCGCGCCGGTTCCCCTCAACTTCGAACGACACGATCGAAAACTGGTTGGCCTGGGCAGCTACATCGTCAACGCGCAGGAAGACTGCAACGGGTGTCATAGCCAGGGGCCGGCGACCGAGTACATTCCCACCGGAAACCCTTACCTCAGACATGTGCCCAATGGCCCATTCACCGGCATGCAGCAGGTCAATCCAGCCACCTACCTGGGCGGCGGCCGCGACTTCGGTCCCTTTGGCAGCCACGGAGAGTTGACGCACCTCTACTCCCGCAACTTGACCCCAGACAAAACGGGTCGACCAGAAGGAGGCCGCTCGTTCAGGGAGTTCCTCACCATTCTGCGCACAGGAAAAGACTACGACCACATCCATCCAAACTGCGGTGCCGGAGGGGCCGATGGCTCGTGCCTCTTGCCTCCCTTTAACGGAGACGTGCTTCAGGTCATGCCCTGGCCCGTACATCAGAACATGACCGAACACGATATCCGCGCCATCTACGAGTATCTGAGCGCCATTCCCTGTATCGATACCAACATCCCTGGCGCGCCGGTATTGCGAAACGACTGCCAATAATACGGCAAACTCGCAAGGCCAGTTATCAAATTGACAGGAACAATGGCCGGACGCCCTTCACTCTTGAATCGCATTTGATTCAAGGATGGAGGGCGCAGGTTTGTCCAAAACTGAATCTCCTGAAACCGCAAGAGCCTCTGCAAAATTCTAAGGTCAGGTTTATGTCGCAGTGCCGCAGTCAGTCCGAGCACGCTCTCGCCTAGGACCTCTGCCCCGGCGCTCGAATGCTGTCCACCGCCGCCTGCCCAAGCCGGTCTCGTAGCTGCGTCAGATACAAGCTGCGCGGCGACACGTGCTTGTCCAGCGATTCAATATACCCGCCGTCCTTTGTCGGATCCTGCAACGGAATGTTGAAGGACACGGAATCGACTCCGAGATGTCCAAACGAGTAATTCTGCGCCGTCGGCGGTTTCTGCACCAGGAACGGTCCCTCGCAATTCCAGAACACTGTGTTCCCGCCACCCCAGCCAATATTAATGTCTTTCCAAAATCGGGCCGTCAGCGGCGCATGAACATTGTCGTAAAGACCGCCCGTCGCCCACTGCTCATGTGTCTCGCTCGACGAATACGGTTCGGTCGCCGTGCAATCCAGAAATACATTCGACGTCGCCGTGGGCTGGCCCATCATGAACGAGTGGCGTCCCTTGTCTGAGTGGCAACGCTGCACCAGAGTCAGTTCGCCGCGCAATCCAAACGTGAAGCGCCTCGCGCCCATGCGCCGCGATACCGGCTCGCGCGATATGCAATCTTGCACGGTGATCCATTTCGCCCCGCGCTGCGTGCCCACCATGCTGTAGGCAAAGTGCAGTGCCGTAACATTCCGCACCCAGCCGTTGCGCATGTTGTCGAAGGTGATGAAATTCCAGAAGTGGTCTTCGTCCGCGTAGTACTCTTCGGCCACATAGTTCGGACGATCCATGTTGCCGTATTCTTTGGTGCGCTTGGTAGGATCGAACTCCGACATGCCGCGCAGATTCTCAACGCCCACATTCTCAATGCGGCCCGGATCTTCGTACTTAACCACCTCGCCGCCGCCCCAGCGCTTCTCGATTGCGCAGGTCATCGGCGCGTCGATCGTAATCGTGTTCCCTTGAACCTCCACCACTACCCGGTCCCACTCCACATTGAACGGCCGCCAGCGATTGGCCGGCGTATCTCCGTTCATCCCCATGGCGTTGATCCAGTCCTGGTTCCCGATGCGCCGCACCACCACGGTGTCGCCCGCCTTGAATCCATGCGCCGATGCCACTCGTATACTGCGCGCACCCACAGGAACGTAATCGTCAGCAACCGTCTGCAGGGTTTCGTCCTTCGTCACCCATCCCGCGGCCCCAGCAATCTTCACCAGTGTCGGCAGGCTGCGACCTCTACCCCCGGCTGTGCCTGCGTCCGCGCGCGGATTTCCAGTTCCGATGAGAATGGTCCCGGTATCGCCCATCCCCTCTCCGCGCAGCACCACGCCGCTGGCCTGGATGGTAATTGGTGTGGCCATTTTGTAGTAGCCCATCTTCAACAGCACGGCCCCGCGGAATCCGTTCTTATCCAACGGCAAAGCTGATACCCGGTCGATCGCGGCCTGTACGCTCGCGGTATTGTCTCCCGCCACCGGCCACAGAATTTCCTTGATCGCTACCGTGGGAATTGGCGCGCCGCCTCCGCGATATCCGGCATGCGAGAAATCGAGAATGGTGTTGCCGTGTTCATCGGGAACGTAAACCAACCGGCCATCCGTGCCGGGATAGACGCGGGATACCGTGGGGGCAAGGTCTGGTACCGCGTCCGCATCTTGAGCGGCAGCCAGAGCCGTCGGCGCCATCGTCAGCGCGATTGCCGATTGCAACATTCTCCGTCGGGATACAAGTGTGGTCAAAGGGAAACCTCCGGGGGCCAATCCAATATAACCGCACGCTGCCGTACGCATCCAATATCAGGAATCAAAAAAAGTTGCCGCCCTCAAAGGGCGGCACTTTAGCCACTGCCGGTGTATGTATAGCTGTTCGCCCCGGCTCTCCAGCTCACTTTCTCGTCAGTGATACAGCGGCAGCTCACCCTGGATTTTTGCCTTCACTCGATAAACACTTGTCGAGGCCGTAATGTAAACGGTCTTTCCATCTTCGCCCCAGGCAAGATTGGCTGCCACTTCAGGAATTTTTATCTGGCCAAGAACCTTTCCCGCCGGAGTAATGATTCGGATGCCCCCAGGGCCCGACGTCCATACGTTTCCCGCCGAGTCAATCTTCAGCCCATCCGGCACATCGGGAGCCGAGCCGGGATATGAAATCAGCGTCGACCTGCCTGTGACCTCTCCATTTGAACCAAGGGTGAACTTCTCAACGAACATCTTGGGCCCGGAATTCGAGACGTACAGCGTCTTGCCATCTGGAGAGAATCCAATTCCGTTTGGCATGGACAGGTCTTTGATGACGGCCGTCAGCTTGCCATTCGCGTATCGATAAACGCCGTTAAATGACAATTCTTTTGCGGGGTCATTGTTTTGCTTCTGAAGTCCATAAGGAGGATCGGTAAACCAGAGCGAGCCATCCGTTGCAAAGACCAGATCGTTCGGGCTGTTCAGGTGCTTACCCTCGAATTTCTCCAGGAACAGAGACGCCTTCAGATCTTTATCCAGGCGTACTATTTTCCGCGCGCCTTGCTCGATCAGGAGCACTGAATGATCTTTGTCCGTCGCCATCGCATTCGAGCCCATGTATGCGCCTGGGGGAAAGCTATCAAGACCTCCTGAATGATCCTTCAGCATCTCCAATTTTCCGGCCGGAGAAACCGCGTACAATTTGTTTCCGACAAGATCGGAAAACCATAGCCGGCCCTGACGCCACATCGGGCCTTCTATAAACTTGAATCCAGTTGCAACCCTCTCGATCTTTGCGTCCGGCGCAATGACGGAATCAAGGGCCGGGTCAAGTCGAACGATTGATGATCCAGGAACGTTGGCCTCAACCCCGTTTTGCGAAGGCGTTTGCTTCGCTTGTGAATAAGCGGTCATTGCACAACCCAGCAGCACAATGGTCCCGACGAGCGCGTGAACGCGCATGGATTTGCAGCCTGAATCAGAAGCCGATCTGTGTGACATGTCTTCTCTCCGTAAAATACTTAAACTGCATCAGTCAGCAGTACCAGGTAATCTTTTTTGTTGAGGAGCGTATTTTCGATCAGCGGCCAATTCTTCTTGTGCACCGCGGACGCAATCCATTTCTGTCGCGCCTCTTCGCTCTCGTAGGTTAGCTGAAACCGGTAATTCACTCCTTCAGGTGGAGGCGGTCCGCCCTGCATCACTCGGCGCAGCTTCACGATTTTCAGGTCGATATAGCCTTCAAACTTCTCCGCGACAGGCTTGAAATCATTGTGGTAGTGATCCAGCATCTTCTGCTCCTGCGCAGGATCAACGGCCATATCGCAATAGAGCACAATCGGATGTGCAACTGCTTTCTTCGTCGAGCTTCCACTCTGTCCCAGTAATGTTTTTCCCGTCTGCGCCAGTCCGGCTAACCCAACATAGCGCAATAATGTTCGTCGATTCATTGTCCCCTCCCATCGTGTTTTAGAATTGTTCTGCTTTATATTGGCGCCCGACGCGGGGTCGCCAGGCGAGTGGAATTCCAATCGCAAATCGTCCAGATTGAAGGTATCACAGCCCTTCATCCATCCGGCAAGTGCCCGAGTCTTCACGTGCCGCAGCGCGACATGCTGGCTTGCAGTCGTCTTCTACGATCCGCGCTGCCTCAACAGATCCGCCGTTCCCATTCGTGAATCGCATATTGCTGCAAAAGTCGGATACCACACTTCACAAATCGATGTACCCGTTTTTTGCTGTTTGGAGTATGCGTAAACCTACACTCCAAATCGCGCATTTTGGCTTCACGAGATGTTCGCGGCGTCTTTCAATTGCAGCTGCGCCCGCCTGACCGACTGCCTTCACTTTTCGCTCGTCAGGCTGCGAATGATCTCCACCTCGTGTTCGCGATACGGCTTTCCATCCGCATAAAAAACGTCGTGGAACCATATCGTGGGCGGGCGCTCTACGTAGGGACGCTGCCACGAATCCCACGGCAGATACGTCTGGCTTTTGCCGGCAACAAGACCCCAGTTGATGGCCCCCACTCGATACTTCTTTGCGACGGGTAATACTGTGTCGAACAGGCTGCCTGCGCCTCGTGCCATGTATTCCGTGCAGATAAGCGGGCGATGGTACTGCTGCAATTCTTGAATGCGCTTTTCAAATTCTTCCGGCCAGCCGTAGTTGTGAAAACTGATCACATCGGACTGCTCAATCTGCACGCGTGCCATCGGCGACATCTTGTCGAGCGAACTCCAGTTGCCATGCCACACTCCGCTAGTCAGCGGCTGAACGGGATGCACACTCCGAGCCCACGCAAATACCTGCGGCAAGAGTTCCAACACAATCTCGCTCTTGTTTTTTGGCTCGCTCTTTCCGTACGAATTGTCGTTCGTATTGTCCGGTTCATTCCACACATCCCACGCAAGTATTCGCTGATCATTAGCGAACGCCCCGACAACCCCTTTGACGTAGCTCTCGAGACGCGGATACTGCGCAGGCTCCGACAGCACGCTGGCGCCTGGCGCCTGCACCCAGCCGGAATTGTGAACACCTGGAATGGGTGGGTGCTGAGGACCGAGTTTCGGAAACGGATCCCAGCAGGAATCGAACAGGACGAATACAGGCTTGACGTGGTGCCGCGAGGCAATCACGAGAAAGGCGTCGATACGCTGCTGAAATCCCTTGGGGTCCTGCTCCCACGGCAGGTTGTGAAGAAACACCCGCATCGTATTCATGCCGATGCCCTCAGCCCAGCCCAACTCCCGATCAATAGTTGTCGGATCGAAAGTGTCCGCCTGCCACATTTCGAGTTCGTTGATGGCATTCGATGGCAGGAAGTTGGAGCCTACAGGCCACGGCTGCGCAGCAAACCAGGCGGCTGCTTTGTCCTCGGTCCAGCGTTGCGGGACCGAGAAGTCTTGTGCTTTAAGTACGGGCAGCAAAAAAAGAAAAGTGGCTGCGGCCACAAGCAGGCAGGTGGAGCGAACGTTGCCTATCATTACTACTCCTTCGAGCGTAAGAAGGAGAATTCTACTTCACCAATTGAGGTTTGGTCGCCTTGGAGGTTTCGCAGGTTCCTGACTCTGCATTGCTTCCGGTTCGTCAGCAGCCGGTTCGGATGGCTGTTCTGCGTTTTCGGCATGCTGGTACGCTGCATTGTGGGTTTGGCGGAGGGTGCTAGCAAGCTGCTCAAAATCAGAACTGAAATTTGGCTGCACCGGAACGATGCGTGCGACAGGAACACCATTTTTTTCAAGGAGAAATGATGCACCCTGATAGCGAACCCGGTTGATGCAATCCGAGAATTTCCGGGCTGCCAGAGTGACGCTGATGAGCGTTTCGTCCATGACGAATCAGATTATCAGATTTTGAACCGTTCTCAGCCAAAATTCTCAATCATTTACCGGCGAGCTGCTCAAGAAGCGTATCGAAATCCTCGAGCTTTGCGTATTCAATGATGACTTTTCCTCGGCCATTGTGGTCCTCGATGTGGACCTTGAGCCCGAGAGCCCGCTGCAACTGCTCCTGAACTTCCTTAACATTGGGATCGACGGGAGGTGCCGGTTTTGGCTCCTTCTTTGCGCTCCGTTCGGGATGCAATAGGCCTTGAACGTAGCTTTCCGTTTGGCGAACAGAAAGCGAAAGAGAGTTGATGCGCTGGGCAGCCTTTTCTATATCTTCTGCATGCTCAAACGCGAGCAGGGCGCGGGCATGTCCGAAGCTCAGCTCTCCGGATTCCACCCTAGACTGCACCCCTTGAGGCAAGCGGAGGAGGCGCAGGAAATTAGAGACTGTGGCCCGGACTTTGCCAGTGCGGACCGCCATCTGTTCCTGGGTCATATGAAACTCGCGAGAGAGCCGGTCGAACGCCCGCGCCTGTTCCATCGGGTTCAGGTCTGCGCGCTGCAGATTTTCAACGATGGTAATTTCCATCGCTTGCTCGTCCGAGACCTGGCGGAGGATGGCCGGGATAGTGGGCTTGCCTGCGCTTTGCGAAGCGCGCCAGCGGCGCTCACCGGCGATTAGTTGGAAACGCCCATTCAATAGCGGCCGTACAAGAATAGGCTGGACCACCCCATTGGCCGAGATGGAAGCCGCCAATTCGGCCAGCTGTGCTTCGTCGATCTGCGAGCGTGTCTGAAATGGATTCGGGTCGATCTGGTCGAGCGGGATTTCGCGAGGCCGGCCTCCTTCAGATTCTGCCGGTGCAGCGGCGGCGGGAGCGTGAGCTCGCGGGAGCAATGAGTCAAGACCTTTGCCCAAGGCGCGACGCTTTGGATCGGAAGCGATTACATTCATGATTCTTTCCTTCATTATCGGCGTACTGCCGTATTCATCTGTTCGGCTTACGAAACTCAGATTCAAGCTGCTCGGGGCCCCGGTCAGGAGTACGGCCAAAACGTAACTTTAGCCTGCGGCCTTGCTGCCATCTTTGCTTTGCGTTCAAGGCTGCGTGGACTCTCCATTTCATTGCGAGCCAGGAGTTCTGTTGCCAGCTCAAAATAGGCCTCGGTCCCGCGTGATCGCGGATCGTAAAGCGCTACCGGCTTGCCGTGGCTCGGGGCTTCAGCTAGCCGCACATTCCGAGGGATGACGGTCCGAAAGAGCCTCTCGCGGAAGTACTCACGCAGAGTTTCGGTCACCTGCTGGGCTAAATTTGTGCGGTCATCGTACATGGTCAGGAGAACGCCCTCAATATTCAGGGTCGGATTGAAGGCGGCCCGCACGCGCTCAAGCGTCGATATCAGTTCAGAAACACCCTCGAGCGCGAAGTACTCAGCCTGCATGGGAACGATCAACGTCTCTGCAGCAGACAAAACATTCAGCGTCAGCAAATCGAGCGCGGGCGGGCAATCCAGAATAATCAGGTCGTAGTCGGCCTTGACCGTCTCCAATGCGCCTCTCAGACGGACCGCACGGTCATTTGCGGCGGCGAGCTCGATGTTGGCCCCGGTAAGGTTTTTCGATCCAGGAAGAATTTTGAGGGCGTCGATTTCGGTCGGGAGAATGACTTGTTCAGCTGGGCTGTCGCCCATCAGCACGTCGTAGACGGAGCGTCGATTGTCATCTCGCTGGAAGCCGATCCCAGATGTGGCGTTGGCCTGGGGATCGCAATCCACCAAAAGCGTCTTCATTCCTTCAAGCGCAAGACACGCGGACAGGTTGATTGCGGTGGTGGTTTTGCCCACGCCGCCCTTCTGATTGACGATCCCGATAATCTTGCCCATGGCAATTCAGAGTAAAAGGCGAGACGGGTCGAAGGGTAGGAGATTGAGATGTGGAGAACCGGGCAAACCTGTGGAAACCGTCAAATAGGCTGTTTTTGAACCCGACGGCAACCCTTGGAGATGCAACAAGTTCGCAGCAATTCTGTCCGCCCTATCGGAATTCGCCCGGAAAAGTGGCATCGGTGGAAAACTTTAGGGAACTCATCTAGGTTCTCTGTCGGATTTGGCTGAACCAGCTGCGATCAATGCGAGTGTTCCACGTGGAACATTTGATTGCCACGGCATGGTGCGGAGCGATGTTCCACGTGGAACATTGCTCCCTGCGATGAAGAACACCGTTGCAATCTCACTATTCCTTGTCGCCGCAAAACTTCCCCAATGTCCGGGCACCGAAAAGAAGTGGAGCTACAATGAATCCGCTTCCCCGGAATGGAGTTGCACGTTGGATATTCCGAATGCATTTATCGGTAAAACAAGCATCCCCTCGACACAAGAACTCTCCGCTGCTCTCGGGTCCAGCCTAGCTGTTTGGAATAAGCTCATCGACTCATTGCTCGCTGACCCAGACGTTACAGAGATGGAATGGAATTCTCTGAAGCCCAAATACGGCTGGAACCTGATCGCCAAATCGAAGAAGCGAAGGATCGTGTATCTCGGTCCGTGTGCCGGCTGCTTCCGGGTCTCATTCGTTCTCGGCGATAGAGCGATGGCTGCAGCGCGAGCTAGCAGCTTGTCAAAGGCCGTTTTCAAGATTCTCGATGAAGCCCCACACTATCCGGAAGGTACTGGTGTTCGGTTGCTGGTGAAGAATGCGAAAGACCTTGGGGCCGTTCGCAAACTGGCCAAGATTAAGCTGGCCTACTAAACCACCCGAACACCGCACAGACATATCCGGCCGGTGCTTCCCGGCAAGGGCAGCTCCTCGCCCCACTTGTATCCTTCTCCGACTGCTGATTGAAATCGCGGGGCGTCGACGGAAGCGGTCATCAGGGCGAGGCAGCCGCCAACACGGACCAATTGTGCAGCTGAGTGCACCGCGTCAGCCATCTTGTCGACGGCCCTCAATACGACGCAGTCAAACTGCTCAGAAAGCGTTTCACCCCGCCCCGCAAACACTTTTGTTGGAATTCCCAGCACCCTCACTGCTTCCTGAAGGAAGGCGGCCTTTTTGCCCTGAGAATCTGCGAGCGTCACTGCGATTTCAGGACGGCACAGGGCAATGGGAATGCCAGGTAATCCTCCGCCCGAACCAAAATCCAGCAGCGTCGAAATATTATCGGGCAACGCACACGCGCAAGTGACTGATTCTACGAAGTGACGCGCCAGGATTTCCCCAGGATCTCGCACCGAAGAAAGGTTTATCTTAGCATTCCAGCGAACAAAAAGCGAAAGATAAATGTCAAATTGCTTGATCTGTTCCGGCCCGAGCGAAGCCATCCCAGCTTGTTGAAGCAGGTCGTTCAAAAGCAAGCCTGCTGACCCCGTCTCTTCATTTTCCATTTGAGACCTGGCCGTCCACTGCCGGTGTTTTCCAATCCGTTGCGGTCTTGATGAACTCGGCAAAGATTGAGCGTGAAACAGCACTCACCTGGTAAGTACGCTCCGGATGCCACTGCACCCCAACCACAAAATGATCGGCCGCATCCAGCTCGACTGCTTCAATCACTCCGTCTTGCGGCGAGATCGCTGTCACGAGCAATCGATCGCCAGGTTCCCGAAGCGCCTGATGGTGGCTTGAGTTCACTTGCAAGTCAAGGTCATTGTCCGCAGGCAGGATTCTGCTCAAGCGCGAGCCTGCTCGAATGCGCACTGGGTGCGCTTCGACAATTTCGCGTCCGGGCCGATGATTCACTGTGGTCTTCAAATCTTGAATCAGCGTGCCATTGCGCCACACGTTCAGGGTCTGCACGCCATGGCAGATTGCAAGAATCGGCTTGCGCAGATTGAAAGCGTCCTGCAACAGCAATTCATCAACCGCAGTGCGCGCAGCATCAGCCGGACCACACTCCGGCTGTCGGGCCTCACCATATCGTTCGGGATCGACATCGAATCCGCTGCCGGGTAGAAGAACTCCCTGCGCTTCAGCGATGCACTTCGCCACTTTATCCTGCGACTCTAGCAGCGGCACCACCACAGCGGTTGCGCCCGCAGCTTCAAGAGCGGCCACGTACTGCGGCAATGATCGCTGGTTGTAGGCGCCGTCACGGCTTGTCGGCTCTGGAATCGCGATGCGAATGCCCATGGACACAGTGTAATGCGGAACGGAAGTTGGACAAGAATAGCAGGCAGATAACGGCAGAACGACAACGCAAATTCACGCAACCGGCACGCTGGCTCTATCTACAGAATGTCCCGCGGCAACGAGCAAGCCTTCGATTGCAGACTTAAGCTGAGCCGTCAGTTGATCCACTTGTCGCGGAGTCATGCCATGGGTATCGATCGGGTCGCCCACACTCAATGTGAGCTGGCCTGGGTAAAGGTGCCGCGTGTGAATCGGCAGTAAGTCGTATACGCCCGTCAATGCGATGGGAACCAGCGGCACCTGCGCGCGAATCGCAAGGGAGGCCGCGCCGGAGAGAAAGGGCTTGAGCTCGCCGGTCGGCGTTCTTCCCCCCTCGGGAAAAACAAACAGCGGCATACCACCGCGCAACGCCTTCACGCCCGCGCCAAGGCTCGAGAGCGTGGCATGCGGGTTCGTCGTATCGACGGGAATCTGCCCCGACCGGTTCAGGTACCAACCAATGAACGCGACCGGCCACAACTCCTTTTTAGCCAGAATGCGGAACTGAAATGGAAGCGCCGCAAAGATCACAGGCGTGTCCATGTATGAAGTGTGATTTGAGGCATACACGGCAACCGGATATTTATGTAGATTCTCCTCGCCATTGATCTTGAGCGAGCAGCCAGAGGTCCACACCAGTGCACGCGCCCAGCGTCGCGCAATTTTGTGTTGCAGCCGCCCGCGCTTGTCTGCAAACGAAATCAAAAGTGAAATAGATGCGCAAACAACTGTAATGACGGTCAGCAGCGGAATGTGCCAGACATTTGTCCGTGCACGATAGAACCAGGGCAGAGGATTAGGCCGGCGATTCATGTACGCGCTCCCTGGCCGCTCATCAGCAGCGCGCGCGCCTCTCCCACCAGATACACCGACCCTGAAATCACGATGACGCCATCGACCGCGTCTTTCTCCGCGCGTTCAATCGCCTCATGCACCGATTCGACTGTTTCTGCTTCTGACCCGGTTGCTTTGGCAGCGGCCGTCAGATCTTCCACCGAGGTTGCACGCGAGGTGTGGATGGGCGCAAGAATCACGCGGTCGAAGAGCGGGAATAGAATTTGCGCCATCTCCGCGACGGGCTTATCGCGCAGACAGCTAAAGATCAAAGTCCGCGGGCGCTCATCCTGCAGAAATGCTCGAAGCCCCGACCGTAATGCCCAGGCACCGGCAGGATTATGGGCAACATCCAAAACCCACGTTTTGCCCGCGCTCTCAAAGCGTTCCAGCCGCCCGGGCCAGCTTGTCAGCCTGATTCCTTCAGCCACGGCGGCGGGTGTGATTCGAAACCCATGATTGGTGGCCAACTCTACTGCCGCGGCGATGGCAAGCGCGACATTGCGATGCTGATGTTCACCAGCCAACGGAGACTCGACCGAAATTGGCTCGCCCTGAACTTCTACACGATAAGGTCCGACCGTGCCAGCCGCAGGCACGTATGGAGCCGCACTGACTCCTTTGACTTGGAGTTCGATTGCGACCTCTCCCAACGCCTGGTTCGCTTCCGGATGCTGCGGCAGCGTGATCATAATTCCGCCTGGCCGCAGGATACCCGCCTTCTCTCTCGCAATAGCCGAGATGGTTGTACCGAGCCACTCCATGTGGTCCAGGGAGATATCCGTCACAATCGAGATTACCGGCTCCACGATGTTGGTCGCGTCCAGCCGGCCGCCCATCCCAACTTCAAGCACGGCAAACTGGATTTTAGATTCGGCGAAGTAAAGAAACGCCAGCGCGGTTAATAGCTCAAAATAGCTCGGCATCTGCGGCAGTCGCTTGTCGAGAACTAACTGCAGCGCTGTGTCTTGCACTTGAAAATAAAACCGTGCGAAGGTTGCATCGTCAATCTCGGCTCCGCCGATGCGGATCCGTTCGTTCGGCCTCTCCAGGTGCGGCGATGTATAGAGCCCGGTGCGCAGGCCCGACGCTTTCAGTATCGACGCCAAGGTCGACGCAGTCGAACCTTTGCCATTTGTCCCGGCAATCAGAACTGACGGGAACGTGAGGTGGGGGTTTCCAAGGACGCTCAGGAGCGTTCGAATCTCGTCGAGCGAAAATTTCCGACGCGGATGCCCTGCTCCCTTGTAAAGCTCCGGGACCATCGCGTTCAACTGGCCGATAGCTGCTGCGTAGGACATGGAAAGATCCAGTATAAAAGGCCCTCTCATTATCCGCCCTCAGCGCGCCTTATCGCCTCAGTCCTGCAACAAAAGCTCAAGAGCTTCGCGGGCGTTCTGCAAACACGCCCGGGCTTCCTCTTCGAGCAGCAGTTTCTGGTGTACGGCTTTCCTGCCTACATCGTTCACCCTGTTTGCGAGCGCAGGAAACGCCGCATCAATGCCGGTAAGTTGCAGGTTGTCGTTGACCTCGTGAAGCAGATTGCCCAGCGTAGCAGCATTGCGATACCGGCTGCGCACCTGGCGCGCAAGCGACGCCGGCAGCTTCTGCTTGATCGCCTCTTCCAGTACCGAACGGCACATCACAGCGCACGCCGTGAACAGGCCAAAAAAATAGCAGCGGGTCGCTTCGTCCAGGTATCGGTCGGCTTCTTCTGAACTTGAACTGGAAACGATGCACTCGCGCAGATGAGTCGCGCGAGCCACCGCCGGTTCAACCAGCTCAAGCAGCTCCAGCACAAAAGCAGCGCGCAGCAAGTCGTTTTGTTGGCCGTCTAAGGCGAGCTGGATTTGTTGCCAGGCTGGCGTGTCGGCCTCACTTGTGGCCTGTTGCAACCGGGTAAGGGAAGTCAAACGCTGGCGCGCATGCTGCACAAAACCTTGCTGCATCTCCCGGCCGAGCATGCGCCAACCGGCTACAAAGTCGGCGGGGGCCTGTTCGAATCGCTCTTTCAGTTCAGCGTAAACAACCGCCGGCAGAGTGTCCTGCAACTGCTGAATCCGCCCACTACCGGCCAACGCGGAGATTGCTTCGCAGAAGTCCCGTCCGGGCGCACCTTCGACCGACATTCGCATTAGCTCGACTTCTAACCGCGCAATATCGATCGCCATTTCAGCCGACTCACTTGCCCAATAAACTGCTGTCTAAAGAAGTCTAGGCTCCCCATAACTGCATCTTGCTTTCCGCAACCCGAGAAAATATTTACTAGTCCGAGATCGGGAAACCGCTGAGTCATGCCGCGAATGGGAAACTAATTTGGCGGTTTCCAACCACGTGTCGGCTCCTCGCCGATCATCAATCCTTCGTCTGTTCTATGCCCGCTGTGGATTGCAGAGACTTCTGAAGCCCTTAGTCCATGCGGCCTTGACCCTCCTTTGCACACATCCGCAGCTGCTTTGCACATGCATTTTCAATGCGCCTGTGGGAGTCGTGGGAAACCAGGTTCCGCTCCGGCGAGTGCCTTGCCACTTTTCCAAAACCGCAGAATTGCACAGCCAGGATTTAGAAAACTCCGCAACAGTACAACCGTCATGTTTGCAGATACATTGCGCTCTTTCCCACTTTTCCTCGTTGAACTACGGGTACTACTGTCTTTTTCTTTAATACTTCACCCGCTTATTACTACCCGTCGCGCCTTGTGCGCACACCTCAAACATCGAAAGCCCCGAGCATCGAGTCGTCAACGCTCTGCTGCCGGCCGTATGGGACGTCAGGAACGCAACGTCCTGATATTCCAGAGAACTGTACCTGTTTTCCACGCGCAATTGATCCGCGGGATGAATACAATCGAGGAAAGAAAATACAGCCGTTTCCGGCAGGCCCTATCGTGTTGTAGAGTGTGGCCAGTACGGAAAGCGGCACTGGACCAGGGGTGCAGAGATGCCGATCAGCGAATCTGAAGTGGAAAAGCCGGTCGCACAGGGGGCAGCCATGGAGATTACCGTAAGCCGTCAGGATCTGCTCAGGGAACTGACCGCAACGCAAAGCGTGGTCGAGCGTAAAACCACCATTCCAATTCTGTCGAACTTTCTCCTTGAAGCGGAAGATGATCGGCTGAACCTGACCGCGACTGACCTGGACCAGGCTATCCGTACCAGCGCAGCCGTCAAGGTAAAAAAGCCGGGCGCCTGCACGATTCCTGCGCGCAAACTCTACGACTACATCAAGCTGCTTCCAGATGGCGACATCTCGATCAAGCTGCTTGAGAACCACTGGGTGCAGATTCGAAGCGGCCGCTCAAACACCAAGATTGTCGGCATGGCTCGCGCCAATTACCCGCAGGTTCCCGAGTTTCCAGCAGTCCCCGCAACAAGCATTCCTATCGCCGCGTTGAAGGCTCTCATCGCTCGCACCATCTTTGCCATCTCCAACGAGGAATCGCGTTACACGCTCAATGGCGCGCTGTTGATTCTCAAAGCTGAATCGCTGGCCATGGTGGCTACGGATGGTCATCGCCTCTCGTTTGTTGAAAAGCCCAACGAGAATCTCGAAGGAATCAGCGGCGAAAAGCGCGTTCTCATTCCGCGCAAGGCCCTGCAGGAACTGCAGCAGTTGCTCGGGTCAACCGAGGCCGAGAAAGTCGACTTCGCCGATGACGAGCACACGCTCTTCTTCCGCGTCGGTCACCGCACATTGAGCACACGCAAGCTGTCAGGCCAGTTCCCAAACTTTGAAGCAGTCATGCCGCGTGAAAACACCAAGTTCGCCGTTGTGCGGTCTAGCGAGCTCTCTGCGGCCATTCAGCGTGTTGCGCAGTTCGCAGATGAGCGCTCGGGAGCCATCCGGCTTCGGCTTGAGGGCAATGAGCTCCGCATCAGCGCCAACTCAACGGAATCGGGCGAGAGCGAAGACACAATCGACACGCCCTACTCCAGCGATCCCATCATGGTGGGATTCAACTCGGTCTACATCCTCGATTTTCTGAAGGCGCTCAGTAACGAAGGCGAGGTACGGCTCGAGTTTAAGGACTCCCAGTCGGCAGGCCAGATGCGTCCCGAAGATCCAGAAGCGGAATATCGCTATCGCTACGTTCTGATGCCGATGCGGATCTGAAATTATTAAAATAAATCAGTCGATTGTCCGTGAGAATCGTGGGCTGCCAGGTCCACAATTTAGCCCAAAACCGCGCTCAAACATGGCCAGATTGCCGGCTAGCTGGCCAGGTGTAATCAACCATTCGCTAAGGGTTGAAATATCAAGGGGTTAACTTAATTGATCCCCCTTGAATACAATTAACTGTATACCCATACGTTCTTCAAGATATTGGTGTTGAAATCTACAAGTTAATAGATTGAAATCAAAAGGCTTACTACGGTGGCAGGCAAATTGCGTACATCTCGTCAGCGACAATCACCGAAAGTGGTATTCCCCAAGCGTCTTACAACCAAATAGGTTTACCGAAGGAGACAGTCCTGATGAGAAGTCGTCTTTGGCAGGTTTTCTTTGTCTTGGCCGCAATTTTACTCGCCGTTCCTCTGTCGAAGGCACAGGACCTGGCATCCATTACGGGTACTGTGACGGATCCCACCGGCGCAGTCATCCCCGGCACCGCTGTCCAACTGGCCAACCCTGCAACAGGCGCCACTTTCTCGCAGACCAGTGATGAAATCGGTGCCTATCGCTTCCAAAAGGTACCGCCGGCCTCCGGATACAAGCTGACTTTTTCCCATGAAGGATTTGCTTCGGGTGTAATTTCGGATGTCACGTTAAGTGTCGGCATCACGCGCACGCAGAACATCGTGCTAACGGTTGGAGGCGAATCGCAGACAGTTGCTGTTTCAGCCGGCGATCAGAATGTCACGCTGAATACGACTGACGCTTCGATCGGGAACAACATCGACGTTCAGCAGCTCAATGATTTGCCAGTCTACGATCGCACTCGCGGAATTTCGACACTGTTTTACCAGCAGTCAGGCGTCGACATTGACCAGGGTGCGGTGACAGGCGCGCGTATTGACCAATCGGAAGTCACCGTGGACGGACTCGACGTTGATGATGTGACCACCGGACAAACGTTCTATCTCACCGTTCCCGCGCCAGTGGATTCTGTGCAGCAATTCACGGGAACCGTAGCCGGCCTTAACGCTGCCGTCGGTACCGGAAGCGGCGGTCAATTCCAATTGGTGACCAAGAACGGTACCAACCAGCTTCACGGAAACGTGAATGAATATCATCGGGATACTTCCACTGTTTCAAACACTTGGTTCAATAACCTCATCGGCGTACCGCGGACTGCACTCATCCGCAACCAGTTTGGGGGCAATGTCGGTGGCCCGATCAAAAAAGACAAGATCTTCTTCTTCTTCAACCTGGCAGATTCACGTATCGTCCAATCGTCAACTGCAGAGCCGACCGTCCCCTTGGCAGGATTTCGCGCGGGCGCTCTCAATTACATCAACAGCAACTCGGGATGCGACGACAACAGCCGCCTTAATACCACGCCGAGCTGCATTACGACACTGAGTGCAGCCGACGTGCAAGCGCTCGACCCTGCAGGTATCGGATTCGATGCCGGCGAGCTTGCTTTCATCAATGCGCGTTATCCCAAGGCCAACGACTTATCCAGGGGCGACGGCGTCAACACCGGGGGTTATCGCTTTACTTATCCCACACCAGACAACAACATCAGCTACGTTGGCCGTGTTGATTACAATCTGACCTCGACACAGAAAGTCTTTGGCCGCTTCTCAATTAATCGAGAAGATGAGGTTTCAGAGCTGCCGCGTTTCCCCAGCGACCCCAACACTCACCCGCTTTACGACCGCAGTTATTCGTACGTCATCAGTCACGTTTGGGAAATTGGCAAGAACAAAATCAACTCGTTCTACTATGGCGATACTGTTTCCAAGTTGAGCTTTCCGGACTTGTACAACCCGACAGGGGCCAATCAATACAGCTTTGGCCATAACGCGTCCACATGCCCGAACTGCATAAGTGACCCGTACACCACTTTTAATGGTCAGCAGCGCCGTATCCCGGTCCCCATGTTTCGCGATGACTTTAACTGGCAAAAAGGTAAACACAGTCTGACCTTCGGCGGCACTTTCAAGTTCATCAAGACAAACAGCAGGTTGACCAGTAATTTCAACTTCGTCGATGTTGGTTTGCAGGGTGCATCCCTAGGCAATGGCCTGGATCCCAGTGTTCGTCCGGCAGACATCAACAACGGCCCCAACCAGGTGGCAATTAACGACTACGACAACTCATTTGCAACAGCGCTCGGCGTGATTGGTGAGATTTCGACCAACTACGTCTTCAACAACAAACTAGTCGCGCAGCCCGCTGGCGCCGGCAGCCCACGCTCCTATCGTTACTTCCAGACCGAAGCCTATTTCGGCGATACGTGGAAATTGAATCCCAAGCTCACCATCTCGTACGGCGTGCGCTACCAACTTTATTCAGTGCCTTATGAAACGCACGGAAACGAATCGGTGGCCACACCAATTCCTCTGAAGACGTTCATACAAGACCGCCTGGCTCAGGGCAGGGCCGGAAACACGAGCAATACCGGACTTCCTATCTACAGCTATAAATTGGCGGGCAAAGCCAACCACGGGCCAAACCTCTATGAACCCAACTACAAGGATTTCGCTCCGCGGGTGGCATTCTCATACGCTCCGTTCAAATCTCAAAAGACTGTGATCAATGCGGGCGCCGGGATTATCTACGATCGCACCGTGATCAACGCAATCAATTTTCTTCAAGATCAGGTTCCGAATATTTTCGCGAATACGGCCATCAATCAATTTGGCTCTGGCGGCGGAGCCGCGGCGTCCCTCGCGGTCGATCCCAGAGTGGGAGCAAACCTCGCGTACTCTCCAACTTTGAATCCGGCTCCACAGTTCACAAATCCGCCTTACGTGGATAGCACGGGAACTCCCTTCGGATTAGCCAACGCCCAAACCAACTTCGTGATCAGCCCCACACTCAAAGATCCGTATTCGATTGCCTTAAACGCCGGCATTCAGCAGGAACTTCCGAGCCACATGATCCTGAAAGTCAATTACGTGGGTAGACTCGGACGCCGCCTCAACGCAGATGCGGATGCTAACCAGGTGATCGACGTCCCCGATTACACGGGCCAATCAACGCAATCCATGGCGACAGCTTTTGCGGGCCTCACAAAAGACCTGAGAGCAGGCAAAGACTATACCAACGTCACCGCACAGCCGTGGTTTGAAGACGTCATGGCCGCTTGGGGACCGGCATTCGGCTATGACAGCAATACAGCATTCATCGCGGCTTTCGTAACGCAGTATGCCTATCGAGGCGATATATCCGATGCGCTCTACACGCTTGCGAATTTCACATACAATTTTGGACTTACTGGTTTGCTGCCCACCAATGTCGGCATTCCTTCTCAGTTTGGAAGCAACACCTATTTCACCAACATGGGTTCATCCAACTATCACGGGTTGCTGGTGACGCTCGACAGAAATATGTCGAACGGTCTCCGTTATGAATTCAATTACACCTGGTCGCACTCGATGGACAACGCCTCAGTCAGTGCAAACAATAATGCCCTCTTCACCAACAGCAACATGATCTGCGACATTCTCTACCCCCGCGCATGCCGCGGTGACTCGGACTTCGACGTTCGGCAGGAGATCAATTCCAACTTCCAGTGGGATCTTCCAGTCGGCCATGGCAAGAAGTATCTTGCCAACGCACCGCGCTTCGTGGATGAAGCGTTGGGCGGGTGGAGTTTCTCAGGACTTCCTGCTTATCGCACGGGTCGGCCGATCACAGCAATTTCAGACGCCTTCCTGGCCTCCTTCGACAACCTTTCTCCAGCAATTTTCACTGGAAAAGCATCCGACCTGAAAACTCACGTCAACGTCAACCACACCAGCCAAACCGTATATTCATTCGCGGGTGGCTCTGCCGGCGCCGCAAAGGTGCTCTCGGAATTCAGGGGCCCCATCGGCATCGAATATGGACGGCGCAACAACATCCGGGGACCTGGCGCATTCTTCTTCGACGCCGGACTCGGCAAACAATTTCCAATCTACGCGGACAAACTAAATCTGAACTTCCGCGCCGACGCATTCAACCTGTTCAACCATCCCGTATTCGATAACGGAGGAATGCACATCGTCGGTAATGCTTCTCAGTTCGGCCAGATCACCGATACTATCGATTCGCTTTCCGGCAACAGCGCTCGTGTTGCGCAGTTTTCATTGCAACTCGCGTTCTAGCCGCCGTTCCAGCTTCAAACTAAAGAGCCCCGGCCAATGGCCGGGGCTCTATCTTCTGTACGCTCAAAACAAATGGTTCAGAGATCTACCATTCACTAGGTCTTCATGAAGTCCAGAGCGCGAATCAGATAACCCTTCAAATCGCGGCGGTGCACAACCGCATCCAGAAAGCCCTTTTCAAGCAGAAACTCCGATCGCTGAAAACCCTCAGGCAGTTTCTGGCGGATGGTCTGTTCAATGACGCGGGGTCCGGCAAAACCGATCAGCGCGCCGGGTTCAGCAATATTTAAATCGCCAAGCATGGCAAAGCTGGCAGTCACGCCGCCGGTTGTGGGATCGGTCAGCACGCAAATGTAAGGCACCTTAGCCTCGTCCAGTTGCGCAAGTGCGGTAGAGATCTTCGCCATCTGCATCAGGCTTACGATACCTTCCATCATGCGAGCGCCGCCCGATGCCGCCACTACAATGAGCGGCTTGCGCTGCAATCGCGCGCGATCGACGGCGCGGGCAATCGTCTCGCCTACAACGGCACCCATCGAGCCACCGATAAAGCCATACTCCATGGCGCTCAGTACTACTGCGTGATGCCCCATGTTTCCGATCGCGTTGATAATCGCATCGTCGAGACCGGTGTCTTCACGAGCTTTGCGAAGGCGCTGCTTGTAGGACTTTACATCAGTGAAATTCAGCGGGTCTGTCGATCGCAGACCTTTATCTACCAGCTCGTAGCCAGGTTCCAGCAGCAACTCAATCCTCTGCCGCGCGTCCAGTTTGAAATGGTACTGGCATTTAGGGCATACATTCAGATTGGCTTCAACTTCTGCCTTGACAATCACCGAGCGGCAGCCGGCGCACTTGATGAAAAGGCCTTCGGTGCGAACGTTCTTCTCCGTCGCATCCTGGCCATTTTCTTGAAGGCCAGACTCGTAATCGCCGTTCTCTCGCTTGAACCAGGACATACCGAACCCCATTGTAAATGGATTGGCCCGGGTAAAAACGGCTATCTGGCGGCTCGAATCCCCAGACAATCACCTGATCGACTGAAGGGGTCCGCGAGAAGCTCACGACCGTCCTTATCAGAATTCGATTCCGCGTTGCGCCAAAATGCCCTTCTGGTAAGCATGCTTCACTTCGCGCATCTCCGTCACGGTGTCGGCCAGCTCTACCAAGAGCGGGTGAGCATTCCGGCCTGTCAGGATCACATGCACCATCTCCGGTTTGCCGCGAAGAGCTTCAACCACCACGGCGGGGTTCAGCATCTTGTAGCCGATCGCGTAGTTGATCTCGTCCAGGATCACCATGTCCCACTCGCCGGAGTAAATTGCCTCGCGTGCCTCAGCCCAGGCGGCCTCGACCATGCGGATGTCCTCGGGGTCAGTCTCCGCGCCCCCGACCTTTACAAACCCCCGGCCCATCTGCCTGATCACAAAGTTCCCGTTGAATGCCTCGGTAGCATCCAGCTCGCCGTAATGCCACGAGCCCTTCAGGAACTGAAGCATTAAAACGCGCATTCCGTTCCCCACGGCGCGCAACCCGGTGCCCAGGGCAGCCGTTGTCTTGCCCTTGCCTGGGCCGGTATTAATCAGAATCAATCCTCGGCGCGAATCGGTCATTTCAGAAGCCCTTTAGTGTCCTGAGTGGTACGGGTGGCCAGTCAGAATTGTACATGCGCGGTAAATCTGCTCGGCCATCAC
>JADGNO010000029.1 GCA_017883405.1 Occallatibacter sp.
CGGCTTCGAGGGACCTGCCCTCATCTCTCGTACAGCATGAAGTTTGCACTCCTTCTTCTTGGCACAACCGAGGGGCCTACCCTCATCGGTTAAGCAGTTACGCACGCTCCGCTCTTGCGAGATTCGCGTGCTCATGGCGCACGATCGCCGGCAACCTGATTCGGTGTTGGCATTGCTTGCGGCAGGAGCAACCAGAGATGGAATCGATCTGCCCACAGGCTTTGATGCGATTGACCGGCTGCTGATGCGGGAGTGAGCGTGGATCAGGGCTCGGCGTAATAGACCGTGTTGGTTCGCACGGTTGCTCCAGGGCAATCGACCTTGATTTCTAGCGAGTGAAACTCGTGTGGCGCGAGCGAGGCCGCAAAATCAAACGAGAGCACGTAAAACGATTCCGCATCTTTTATGCAATTTGCGATCGCATCGGGAATGCCCTGGCTGTCGTCCTGGCTCTGTCCGCCGCTCCGGCGAATGATGGCAGGCATGCTCAGAGCACTTGAGGTCATGTCATCGACTTTCGCCACTTCATCGGGAGGCGCTGTGCGCTCCGTGGGCGCATGCCTTCGGTCGAGGGCGGACACTCCGTCGAGCGTCAACTGGCCTTCTCGCATTGCGGTTGTGAGTAGAACGAGGTGCTCAAAAAAATTCTCTTTGAGCTGGGGCGTGTCGGGCACAAATTGCTTTCCATCCAGTCGAGGCCAGCCGGGCCCGATCCACACCACGACGAGCCTGCCGGGCGTGTCTACTTCCTTGAGAGCCAGGTGCTCGATGCTGGTAACGCTGACGATGAATTTTTGATTGAGGCAATTTGGCGCCTGATCGGGAATGTTATGTATCGACGAGCGGTCGGTCCAAATATCTGAATGAAGAATGGGAACGTCGGTGAGATCTTCGCAACGCGTAGATTTCACGCCGTAGGTTATGTCTTCAAGCCGTTGCAACAGTACGCCGCGGTCATGCGACGATTCGCCGACGGTGAGGCCAGAGCCTGACAACACAGCAATGGCAGTGGGTGCGCTCAGTTGCCCGCTCTCGCGAGCCAGAAACTTTCGAACGCCTGCGGCATCCTGGGCAAATTCGCGGGTTGACTGATTCAACACGTCAAGGACCAGGACGACGCGGGGCAATGCAATGCGAGTGCCGTGTTCCACAAAGCGGAGCGACACGAGCGTGCGCGGCTGCAGGTTGTCGATCAAGGTGAAATCGTTCGGCGCCAGGCCGAGGATTGGGTTACCGGATGCATCGGTGACTTTCACATTCAGAATGGCGCGATGTTCCGCACGAAATTTCTGTTCCCGCTCTTCGTGTGTGCGCGGGTGCAACTGAGGAGATTGATCGGTGCGAGAAGACGGTGATTGAGTGATGACGAGCGCAGACATAAACGCGGCACTCAGCACCCAAAGCGAACTGAGTTCGACACGGCGCACGCCAGCGCAGGACAATGAACCCATCAACGGCCTTTCAAACCCAGGACGCCTACGACTGCGCCGTCTACCTGCGCGGGTTGGCCGTCCTGTTTGGTCACTACGCCGAAGCCGCCACGATAGTCCCACATGGCCCAGCCTATGCCGTCGGTTTCAAATGCGGTGCGCACATCACGAAGCCAGTTAGAACGTGAAACAGTATCGGCGCTATTGCGATAGACACCGAACTCATTGCAGATGAGCGGCACGTTGTTCTGATACGCCCATGCTGCGGCTTCATCAATGAGCATGCGGATGTGGCGGCCATCCCAGTGATCGATCCAGTAATTTTCAAGTGCGTAGCGGTCTTCAAGGTCGGGAACTTGATCGATGAGTGCCTGCATACCGGCGTCGGTGGGGGGATAGGGAATGCCGTGCGTATAGCTCCACCAGGACAGGCCCCAGTTTGCGCCCTGATGCGTAAACTCGTGCGGCTCGTAGAAATGGAAGTTGTAGATGACGTTTCCGTCGGCGAGCGGCTGCAGCGAGAGCAGGTCGAGAATGTTGGAGTAATTTGGCCCGGTGGCGATGATGGTGTTACGCGGCGCAACCTGGCGAATGACGGCGGCGATGCGCGCCTGAATTCCCATCCAGCGATAGCGGTCGCTGACCTCCGGCTCGTTCAGAATCTCAAAGAAGACGCGATTGGGATCGCGATTTGCATAATGCGCGGCCAGCTTGCGCCACAGCATAGTGAGACGATCGACCGCATCGTCACTTGAGCGCAACTGCTGCTTGTAACTGTCTTGAGGATGCAGATCGATCTGCACTGCCAGGCCGTTTGCGAGCATGGCGTCAACGGCGCGATCGAGGCGGCCCATGAATTCGGCATTCAGGCCGTCGGCGGCGCGGGGATATTTCTCAAGCGGCGCGGCGTCGATACTGAGACGAACGTTGTCAAAGCCAAGATGCGCCATGAGCGCGATGTCCTGTGCGTCGGTGTATCGATCGAGGCGCGCGGCAGAGTAGTCGCCCGACTGCGCAAACCATTCAGATGCATTTATGCCGTGCTGCAGATGATGAACGCGGGCCAAGGCGGTTTCCACGGCAGCTGCACGCTCTGGCGTGGCTACTCGTTCAGCACCGGCGGGGCGCGCCTGCGCGATGAGAGGCGGGCCGGCGACGAGAGACGCGACAAGTATGATGGCGAGATTGCGAGGACGGAGATACAAGATATTTCCTCCCATGAAAACGGGAACAGTGCCAACATACCACGCAGAGGCATGTACGATGGCTTGCGGAACCAAGCCGTAAAGAAGCACAATACCCAAAACCGCTGTCAGATTGCGGCCTGAAAGCAGGTTATCGATGCATGATTCCCCTGGAAAGATTTTTGCGCGTTTCGCATGCGCGTTTATGGTGTTTGCGCTCGCCACTGCGGCAGCCGTAGCGCAGAGTTCCGCAAGCAATCCGAACGAGGCACCGGCAACCGGGCAGCAGTCCGCTACCGGATCGCAACCGGCGGTCGGGCAGACGTCGGCTGACAATGAGTGGCTGGCCAAGACTTCAAATTTATATTTTTCCAGCGCCAAGGCGGGATTGGCCGGTTTTAGTTGCGAAATACATCCAGATTGGCGCGCGCTTTTTGCAAGCGCGAACAAGGGCGGCGAGGTTGCGGCGAACTCCGCTTACCTAGACCAGCTGAACAAAGTGAAAGTAAGGATGCATGCGCGCATGAAGGGCGGTTCAACGGTTGAGTGGCTGGTGGACTCAAGCGATGGCAAGCCGCCCAGCGACGATGCAGGCGGCGTGATCGACAGCATGCACCAGACGGTGCAGCAAATCCTGGAAGGCTTTATGCAGTTCTGGAGTCCATTCATGGAGGTGACGGTGGTGCCGCCGAAAGCAGACGGGCTTGAGATTACGCACGGACCGACGTCGCATACGATTCACGCCGTACAAGGCACGACTGAGCTGACGGAAATTTTCAACAACAAACTGGTGCTGGAACATTTCAACGTGGCGTTGGCCGGAACGTCGATCAAACTTTCGCCGACCTTTGAGCCCACTCCACAGGGGCTACTGGTAAAGTCGTTTGCGGCGGAGATTATGCCAGCGGGAGCGACGCCCGAGCAGATGCAGAAGATGCAGGTGCGCGTTGATTACCAGACAGTGAATAACCAGAAGATTCCGGGACAATTGAATATGGAGATTTCCGGTGCGGGCAACTTCAACTTTGCCTTCGAAGGCTGCACTACGGAAGCTAACTAGCTGGTCGGCAAGTTAGCGAGTTAGCATGCCGCTCGCGCGGCGAGTTCGCACATCATCGCGTGGGGAATCAGCTGGTTCGATTTCAAATAGCAACGGCTCCCTGGATGGGAGCCGTTGTTGTGTTTCGATATAGCTTGCTCAGTTGCCGCTGGGCGCGCTGAAGCTGTTAAGGTTGGCCAGCTCCGCGTAGGTGGAACGAAGATACTTGTGCGGATTGACAGGAATCTTGTTCACGCGGACCTCATAATGCAGATGCGGTCCGGTTGCGCGTCCCGACTGGCCCACATAACCGATGATCTGGCCGCGTGTAATACGTTGTCCCGGCGAAACGGCAAATGCGGAAAGGTGCCCGTACACGGTGGATACATTGTGACCATGGGCAAGAACCACTTCACGGCCATAACCGGCGTTCATGGCGGCTTCTAACACTTCACCATCAGCAGCGGCGCGCACCGGAGTTCCATACGGCGCGTCGATGTCGAGGCCGGAATGGAAGGCGCCTTCACCGTTGATCGGATCTTCGCGCTGACCAAAGCTGGAGCCCACACGGCCTTCAAGTGGCCACATGGATGGCGCATCGGCAAGCGTGGTCCAGTCGCCACTGAAGCTGGGTGACAGTCCGCCTTCGAGGGCGCGCGAAATGCGGCCGGAGAGTGCTTCAGCGCGCAGTGCGTTGAACTGGTCAAGAGAATTTGCAATCTGCTGCTGACTTGGTGTATCCGCCTGCGCGAGAGTGGTAGGCATGGGAGCCGAGGCTGCAGCGCTTGCCGCCGGCTTAGCTGCAACCGTCCGATTTTGACGCAGCCCGTAAAGCGCAGTCACTTCATTTGCAAGTGCTCCAAGGGAGGCCACCTGCACATCGCGATCGTGCGCGATCTGCGCCATCTGCTTGTAATCTTTGCGGAGCGATTCGCGCTCCTGGCGCATCTGGTTAAAGCTTTCAGTCTTGAGCAGCATGCGGGTGTACGAACCCGCCAGGCCCACAACGGTGAACGCACCGATGACGGCAGCAGCTACAAATCCATACGCATAGCGGATGGGCAGAGGAATCTTGCGGATTCGACCGTCTTCATCTCGAGCAACAAATAAGATGTAATAGCGCTTGCGTAGCATAAGAAAGCCTCTCAATACCCTGCGACCCGCAGGACCGCAATTCGCCTTGATTACATAGAATGGCGTGACATCAAGAGCCTATTGGCTCAGGAAAATACATCCTCGCCCCACAGGGCTTAGCTGGATGAATGTCTATAAAAGGTTAACAGCCGCCTCCTGAGGGGGTCAACGCAAAGGATTGGGCAACGGTAACTTCGGTCACCGGCGTTCCGAGGCTTTATTCTCATATCCCCGATCGGGAAAGCCCGTGTCTTCCCAAAAGTAACCAGCGGCCAAACGCCGCGCCAAAAATCATGTTAACTTAAATTTAATCAACGCGAAATGGACGAAGCCAATTGACTTCTCCGTACGGAAATTCCGCCTTTGAGCCTGACGTATAAAGAGAAAAATTGGCGAAATATTCTTGCAGCATAGCCCCATGTCCTATGCTCACATTATGAGGAAAACGCGTGCGAAAACCCCGCCCAGGGGGATCGCGGGACCGCCGCGGGCGGCTGCTTCGGGCGAAGTGGCGCTGATCCGGCAAATTCGAGATCGAGTTGCCGGGCACCCAGGCCGAGTTGCCGGACAACAGGGCCGGGTGCGCCTGGGCATCGGCGACGATTGCGCTCTGCTTCGCGTGAGGCAGGGAGAAGAGATCGCCGTGACCACTGATTTATCGCTTGACGGGCGCCATTTCCGGCTCGACTGGCACCCCGCTGAAGCAGTGGGGCACCGAACGCTGGCTCGCGGGCTGAGCGATCTGGCGGCCATGGGTGCGCGGCCGGTAGGCGCTTTTCTTTCCCTGGGATTGCCGCGCGCACTGACAAAGACCGGAAGCCGAACTGGATCCGAAGCCTGGCTGCAGCGGTTCTTCGATGGACTGCTCGCGTTGGCAGCAGAGCACGGTGCGGTGCTCGCTGGCGGCGACCTGGCAGAGTCGCCAGTTGCGATTGCAGACGTGGTGCTGGTGGGAGCCGTACCACGAGGGCGAGCGCTGTTGCGTTCTGGCGCCCGGGCGGGCGAACTTCTGTATGTCACGGGGGCGCTGGGCGGCGCCGCGGCCGGACTGGCCCGGTTGGCCACATGGGCTGCAACGGCAAAACCCGGTGCGCGCGGCAGAAGGCGAGGAATCTCGGCGGATTTCGCGGCAGAACTGGCGGCGCACCTGTATCCGCAGCCGCGTGTACAGCAGGGCTTGTGGCTGCAACGGCGCGGTGTGGCAACAGCGGCGATTGATGTGAGCGACGGCCTTTCAACAGACCTTGCGCATCTTTGCCATGAGTCTGACGTGGCGGCTGAGGTAGACGCGGACCTGCTGCCGGTTCATGCGGGCGCCACGCAAGCGCAGGCCTTGCACGGTGGCGAGGATTACGAGCTGCTGTTTACCGCGCCGGAGGGAAAGCGCATTCCAAATGCGATTGCCGGAGTGGCGGTGACGCGAATTGGGCGCATTGTGCGCTGGCGTGCTGGGCGGCCGCAGATAACGCTCGTCAACGGACACGACAAGAACGGACACGACAAGAAGGGACACGACAAGCTGCCCCTTACACCGCAGGGATGGGAGCATTTCTGCTGAGGCGCGTTTCGCGATTTAAAACGCTGCTATTTGCGGCATGTTAGAACAGCTATCATCGACTTACTAAATTCAGTAGCGATTATGGGATCCTGAATGTGCGCAACCGGGTGACAAGGTTCAGGGAAAGTGAGACGGCGTGAGCGAGATTTATTGGCTTGGCACAAGACCGAAGGTGACGCTGGCGATCGTGTCGTGTCCGCGCGGCGACGACAAGCTGAAGAGCGATCTCTTTGAATTGAAAAGCGCCGGTATAGACACAGTAGTTTCAATGCTTGAACCGGATGAAGCCGTGTGGCTTGGTCTGGCCGACGAAAAACGGCTTGCTGAAGATCTGGGATTGAACTTCATCTCTTTCCCGATTCCCGACGCAAATGTTCCGCTGGATGCGAAGTTGTTTGAAAATTTTATTGCTGACCTGGCCCGCCGGGTCATTGGCGGAGAGAATGTGGGCGTGCACTGCCGGGGCTGCATCGGACGATCGACGGTGGCGACTGCATGTACCTTGATCCGGCTTGGCTTTACGTCGCACACTGCCTTGGCCGCGGTGGGAGCGGCGCGCGGATGCGCCGTTCCCGACACGCTGGAGCAGGAGCGCTACATTCTGCACTTCAGGCCGGTGTTGTGAGTGCGTTCGCAATCGATTTGAGTTTTTCGCACGATTGGCAGGCTGAGATTCTGCCCGCACGCCCCGCCATTTTACCCGCACGACATTTTGTGTATCCGCGCGATGCCGAGGAAGTGGAACGCGGCGCGCTTGAAGTGCTGGTGAGGCCACAGACGGCTGGCAAAAAAGATGAATATGGTCAGCCGTTTCTGGCTACGTGTGCATTGGGGTTTCGCGATGCGGCGGTGCCCACGGGGATCTGGGCTGCGCCAAGTCCACGGGAGATTTGTGCGGTGAGCGGCGGCTACACGTACTTGATCGATACGGCTGAGCCGGAGCGGTTCACGATGATCGAGTATCGGCCGGTGCTAGAAGTGAGAGCGCTGGTGGATGAGCGGCTGCTCCTATTTGTCGGGCATCGGTCGATTATTGCCTGGGGCGCGAATGGTCTGGCGTGGGAGACGGGGAAGCTTTCTGATGAAGGCGTGGCCATTACCGGCATTGAGAACGGCGTGCTGCGCGGGTCGGGCTGGGAGATGATTTCGGATAAAGAGAAGGCGTTTGCTGTGGAGTTGGGGAGCGGGAAGATTCGCGACTAACTAGAGCCGTTTCAAGTTATTCTTGGATGCTGAAAGCCAAGGCATTTTGCGATGAACTTCTCCAGCGATGTCGAAGTGAAAACGGTCGAGTTGCCGGATGCGTTGGAGTTTACCGTGACCCGCGAAAAAGACTGGGGCACAAATGTCATCGCTCCCGGTTTGGGCTTATTTGCCCTGTGGTGGTTCTTCTGGAGAATTGGTAACTTATGGCTTCGGATTATTTCTGGAGTGACTGCGGGAATTACTGCACTCTCATATGCCGCCAATCGGCTGCATGGCCGAGAGACAAGGCTCCGCGTGACGAGCGAGGAACTGGCTGCTGAAGGCAATCTGGGTCGGATTTTTTCAACCCGATTTCGGATTGCGGCTGCTGATCTTTCGTCGATACGCTTTGACGACGGTGGCGAAGGTGGAACAGGCGGCCTTTATGTTTGGCACGGTTGGTCCTGCGCATGCATTCTTCCGGGCGTGAGCCGCGAGCAGGCTGACTCCATCGTCGATGCAATCGCTCGCAAGTTTCCCTTGCTGCCGACAGAGCGTAGTGATAGCAAGTCCTGGCTTGGCGACCGGCCGATCGAGCTTGGGCTGTCGAAGTTGAATCGGGAATAATCGGACAAACGACTCTGAGGATGTGGCCCCTAACCGCTACGTTCAGGATGAAAGTGGCTGTTTTGTCGTTGGGGTTCTTGCTATCCCAGGTCTCAAAAGCGAGACCTGGGGCACCCGTTCATGGTGCGTGGGGATGACAGTGGCGTGGGTGGGATCATGCTATCCCACCCTTCGCAAAGAGCGCGAAGGATGGGGCACCCGTTCATTTTGCCTGAACACATGTGTTGTGAGGCGCCCTTACTTTGGTTGGGCGATCAAGGTTTGAATCTTCTGCGGCAGTACCGATTCGTAGGCTGCGTAGACATTGTCGAAGACTGAGTCCCAGCTTGCTGTGAGTGCGTAGCTGCGGGCGGACTGGCGCATCTGTGTGTGCTTTGCTGGATTGGCAAGGAGGTCGGCGATCGCGGCTGCGAAGCCTTCATCATTGGCGATGCAGCCTGTTATGCCGTCGCGGACAATGGTGCAGGGGCCGCCGTCGGGGGTGACTACGGCGGGGACTCCGCTGGCCAGCGCCTCAAGCACTACGTTGCCGAAGGTGTCGGTGTGCGACGGAAAGACAAACACATCCATATCAGCGTAGGCGGCTGCGAGTGCTTCGCCTTTGAGCACGCCGGTGAATTCCGCGCGCGGCAGGCGTTCGCGCAGACCCGCTTCTTCTGCACCGTGGCCAACAATCTTGAAATGAAAATTTGTTTGGCCGAGCGCTTCGAGTTCCTGTTGGATACGAGTCAGCATTGCCACGTTCTTTTCAACGGACAGACGCCCTACGTAGCCAAGAATGATTTCTCGATCCGAGGCTGCGCGGCGGCGTTTGGCAGGAGTGAATAATTCCGCATCGACTCCGCGCGGCATGAGGTGACAAGGGCGGCCCGTGGAGCGCTCCAGCAGGCTGCACAGTTCCGGATTGGGCGCGAACAGCACCTGCGCCCACGAATAGAACCAGCCAGCCGTGGCCAGCGCCATCTCTTCAATCTTTTGCCCAGTGACTGCCGATGCGCCGTTGGGCAACATGCGCAGGAACCAGCTAGAGCGGCGCGCGGCGTACTCATGCACGTTGGTGTGCCAGCTGGCGGCGAGCGGCACCTTGAGCTGGTATGCGAGGCACGCGCCCACCATGCCCACTTCGCTGGGTCCGGTGATGTGAATAATGTCCGGGCGAAAGCGCTGGAGGACATCCCACACCTGCGGAATGTGGCGCGGAAAAGCGGGATCGAAGCGCAGGTCTTTTTCGAGCGCGAAGGACAGGAAGCCGCGCGGCAGCTCGAGTGTTTGCAGATTGGCTTCTTCTTGAAAGGCTTGAGAGCGGTCGCCGGCGCGCACGCAGAGAAAGGGAAGATTGCGGCGGCGGGCGAAGGCCTGAAAATGGCGGCTGGTGTTGGCCACGCCGTTTACTTCATGGAACGAATCGGGAAAATAGGCGACGCGCGGAGCGGAGCCAGCTGTGTGAATGGAGTTCGCAAGGTCAGAGGAATCGGTAGCCCCTGGGCCGGTTCCGTTAACCTGACGCTCATCGCTAACGCCGCTGCCTTTGCTCACCCTTCGTTCTCACCCAGCGCGTGGCGTAACTGGTGCGAGTCGTTCCATGCCAGGCGCAGGCCGCCGGAGACGGGGCCGCGGCCCATGAGCTGCACGAAGGCGATGATGGCGCGCATGAACAAGGGCGCCTCTTCTTTGGGCCACAGTTCGCAGATGGGACGGATGACGCCGTTGCCATCCGGATGGTAGACGCGCTCATCCCAGTTGCGCGAGCCCTGCGGGAATTCTGGATAGTTGCGAATGGCATCGATGGTTGACTGCAGGATGCGATGCTTCCACGGCTCAGCATACTGCGGCAAAAAGAGCACGCTGCTGCGGCGTTCGCGGCGGATTTCGTGCACGAACTCGGTAAACGAACTGGCGTTGCTCAGATTGATGTTGGCATTTGGCTCAACGCCGTGACGGTCGCCGCCGGAGATGAGCAGCATGTTCCACTTCTCAGCCAGGCGGCGCACTTCGCGATTCTCATCCCAGGTGCGTAGGCCGTTGAGCTCAAGCGCGTGGATAAACGCGCCGTTCTTCTGCAGGAATTCATTGACGAGGAACTGATGCTTCTCCTTGCCGATGATGTAGAGGTCCCACATGGGGTGATTGAACACCACGAGCACATTAGGCTCGGCATGGAGCGCGCGCAGGATTTCAGTCAGGCGCTCGTCCGATGGATTGGCGGTGTATTCGTTCAGGGTGGCCATCCACTCGGTGGCGCGGGCGCTGGGCAGGTTATGCACGCCCAGGTGAAAGGCCTGGGAGCCACCATAGGGAGCCGACCACTCCACTGAAACAGGAATCTGGCGCGCGCTGGGCACGGTGCGCAGCAGCATGGGGGCTTTGATGTTGTCGTGGTCGGTGATGGAGACCATGGAATCGATGCCGAGCTTTTCAATCTGCCGGCTTTCAAGATCGAAAGCCAGTTTGGGTGTCATGGGAGGCGTCCAGTAGCTGTGGGCGTAGTCAATGTGAACGCTGTGCAACTCTTGCGCGCGGCGCTCGAAGCGGACCATGAGTGGGCGCAATGCTGGATACTGATTTCCGAAGTTGGCCAGGAAATCGAGAGTCTCGTGCGACTGGTTGGTGTGGCTGTGGAGGGAGATTCCGGTCTTGAAGCCCTTCGACGCATTTTTGTCGCGCCAGAGATAATTAATGGTCGCACTCGGCATGGCTGCTCCTTCGCCCGCCCGGAAGCGCGGACTACTGTACACAGTGTCCATGGGACCCATCAAAGGACCGTTAACGGCACGAGAATTGCACTTCAATTGATGCATGTACCCAGTCAGTTACGGATCTGCTCAGGAAACCAAGCCGCCAGTGAAAGTTGGCGCAAATACCTCTATTTGCTGGTTTTGGCCATTTCCGGGCTGAGAAAATCTTCTACCGTCCAGCCCGCCATCAGGTCCTCATCGTGGTTTGCATGGGGAGTTACCGGATGCGCGCCCGCGGCCGCAGCCGCAATTTCAGCCGCCAGATAGTTCTCTGTCAGGCCTTGGCGAAGGATCGCGAACGCCTCTTCCGGCGTGTCGGCGTAGTGAAACAGGTCCAGGTCCTTGGGAGAGATTGCGCCGGAGTCAACCAGCTCGTCGAAGTTGAGGACTTTCTTCCAATATTCCGATCCGTAGATGACGACGGTGATTTTTTTGGCCAGCTTTTGCGTCTGCACCAGCGTAAGAATCTCGAACATTTCGTCGAGAGTGCCAAAGCCGCCGGGAAACACCACCAGCGCCTTTGACAGATACGCAAACCACAACTTGCGCATGAAGAAGTAGTGGAACTCAAAGTTGAGCGACGGCGTGATGTATGGGTTGGGCGCTTGCTCGAATGGCAGCCGGATATTGAGGCCGATGGTTTTTCCGCCAGCTTCCCACGCGCCGCGATTGGCGGCTTCCATAATGCCGGGGCCACCGCCTGAGGTGATGACGAAACGGTGCTTACGCGATGGAATTTTGGACGCCCATTTGGTAAGCAGGCTGGCCAGACGCCGCGCATCTTCGTAGTATCGAGCCATTTCAATAGCAGCCACGGCGCGCTTTCGCTGCAGGTCAGTAGCGTTGCCGGCGGCGATGTCTGGCGGGCTGGCGGGCTGCTCAGTTCTGGGCGCGGGTTTGGTGGAGCCGGTGTTATCAAGCAGCTCAAGCGCATGATCCGCTTCTTCTCGGCCGCGAAAGCGGGCTGAGCCGAAGAACACAACGGTGTCCTGGATCTGCTCGTGACGAAAACGCGCCAGCGGCTCAAGATACTCCGAGATAATGCGCATGGGGCGGCCGTCGGCGCTGTTCAAAAAAGTCGGGTTCTCGTAGGCCAGGTGGGCACGTTCAAGAGAAGGAGGCGCGCCATTGCCAGGAATGGTGGCTACCGGAATCGCGGTCTGTTCCTTCTTCCCGACCGGTGGGTTCTTATCGCTCATCGACAATCAACCTTCCCGGTGCCGGAGAACATCTTGCAGCGCATACCAGAGATTCAAAAGTCCGAGCCCCGAAACGATGCCGCGAACCGCACCATGAGCTGCAAAGTGGGCCAGCATCGGAAACTGCAGAAACAAAGGGTTCTGGTCCCAGAACATGGGCGACCAGGGCGCATAGCAAACCGCCAAACCGATATACATGCGCAACATCACCCGCAACAGCAATTCGATGCGTTCAAGCCATTTTGGGATCCGCTGGGGCACATGTTCGATGGGGGGTTGGCCGGTTTCAGGGTTGCCGTCGGGGTCCGGCAGCGTTGCTGGACTGAGGGCGAGCGTAGAGGATGTCGATTCCGGCTGCTGTGGCATTCTGGTTTGTACGCCCGCCGCACCCGCCGTCAAACAGACTTCGAAGGGGTGAGGCCACAAGCCGGAAAAACGCGGCCGACCTGGGGACGCCGTATTGAAACGGTAACACACCGGAGCCTGCGGAAGCGGTGGGATGCGACGCCGGAACCGGCCTGCGCAATGTCGTTTTGGGATGCCTTGAAAGGCGTTCCCGCCGGGAGTACGCTGTTGGTGTGCATATGCTGCCGCGGCGGCGCGGTTGCACATAAAAGGGGGGCTTCCCTATGAGAGTAGTTCGTGCGTTTGTGGCAAGCGCTTCCCTCGCCTTCCTGCTCGGATCGGTTTCCATGGTTGGCCAGAGTGCTCCTTATGGCAAGGCAACGGTTGAGGGTATTTACGGGCCATACAACCAACATTCGGTCCATGCGATCAACCTGAATTCAGTCGTCGTTGGGGCGAATGTGGGTTCGGCTTGCCCGGTTTCGCTGCGCGCGCAACATGGCGCTGACGGCGCTATGCGCCGAGTGGACGGGAACCCTCCGGAGAGTGTTGGTCAGCAGTTGCATGTGACGCTGACCAGCAAGGGCTCGCGCCAGATTGTAGCGGCGCGGCTGCGCGTGCGCGGCACCTCAGGCAAAGGACAATTGATAGGCCAGCTAAGGCTCACCAGCACCGCGCAAAGCAGAATGGACTACACCCGCAACGTGACGGTGCAATTGCGGCCAGGCGCTGACAACGAGGCCATCGGCGATGCGCGGGTTGCCGGTTTGACTGCGGTGCTGCAAGTGGAACTGAGTTCGGTGACGTTTGACGATGGCAGCATGCAGCAGTTCACCTCTGCAGACGGCTGCCGTTTTATGCCGGATCACCTGATGCTGATTGCGGGTCGCTGAGAGCAGCTTTCAGCTTCTTTGCAGAATACGCAATATATTTGCGGACGGTAGACTGTGGAGCCGTACTGTCCCCCGAAAAACAGTAAGGTCACGGCGGACGGTGACTGCTCGGAAACGAGATAGACCGGGAAACCTCGACGCGGGTTGGCAAAGTAAGGTTTTGAGGCAGTTGGCAAGTTCTCTCCGCTCAATTACAAAGACGCATCAAAGAGTTAGGCGTGTCTATTTCTTGGCGGCTGCGCAAATTGGCACTTACGCACTCATTCAACAACTTATGTACTCATACAACAAATGTTACGTGCTGACTGCTGTTGCCGAACGTAAAAAGAACCGGTTGCATTTGGGGAATTTGGGCAGCTGCGCACGAACGACTTCGATGTTGAAGTCAGCTACAGCAGCATTAGAAAGGTAAATCTCTTGAGCAGCTTTGACGGTAGCCATTACCGATTTGGCTGGGGCGGAATAGAAACTTGCTTCTGAACCACTTCAATCTCCGCGACCAGCCCTTCGGCGTCACGCCGGACCCGCGCTACTTTTTCCCCATCAAAACGCATCGAGAGGCGCTGTCAGGGCTGATCTACGGAATCGAGTCGGGGTTGGGCTTCATCGCGCTGACCGCCGAGCCCGGAATGGGCAAGACCACGCTTCTGCGCATGGCGCTTGAACGGTTGGGTAACACGGCGAGGACGGTTTTCCTCTTTCAGGCGATCACCGATCCAACTGAACTCTTTCGCGCAATTCTGATCGATTTAGGCGAGGAAGATCCGCCGGGTACGCTGATCGATCTGGAGATGCGGCTGAACGAGATTCTGATGAAGAACAGCGAAAGCGGTCTGCGCCTCGTGGTTGTTCTCGACGAAGCTCAGAACCTGGATGATTCTGTGCTCGAAGCGATACGGATGCTTTCGAACTTCGAGACCTCGCGTCATAAGCTCTTACAGGTTATTCTTTGCGGGCAGCAGCAACTGGCAGACCGGCTGGCGATGCCGGAGCTCGTGCAACTGAGACAGCGAATTTCGATTTTCGCCACTCTGAAGCCGCTGACTCGACTTGAGACGGCCGATTACATCGAACACCGCCTTAAAGTGGCGGGCTACGAGAACCCAACTCCGCTGTTTACGCCTGAGGCGGTATCGCTGATCGCCCACTACGCCGACGGAATTCCACGAAATATCAATAACATCTGCTTTAGCGCTCTTTCGTTCGGCTGCGCGTTAGGCAAGAAGGTAATCGACGCGAAAGTCGTTCGCAAGGCGATCGCCGGCCTGGGTTTGGAGGGATCAAAGTTCGCCGAACCGACCGACGATCTGGGTTGGCAGGGAGAAACGTTCGCTGAACCGATCGTTGACCCGGGTGTGCAGGGGGCAACGTTCGCTGAATCGATCGTCGACCCGAGTGTGCAGGGGGCAACGTTCGCTGAACCGACCGACGATCTGGGTTGGCGGGGAGAAACGTTAGCTGAATCGATCGTCGACCCGGGTGTGCAGGGGGAAAAGTTCGCTGAACCGACCGACGACCTGGGTTGGCGGCGAGCAAGGTTCGCCGAACCGGTCAGGGATTCCGAACCCGACGAGTATGAGTTCGAAGAGTCGGATCTTTCAGAGCAACGGGAGACCTCGCCCGGCCTGCGCATCGCGTTGATGGCGGCACTCCTCTTTGCGACGGCTGTGGCGATAGTAGGTTGGAACTTCTCACGTTCCCCCGGTCCCCATTTCCCGCTGATGTCGCATCTGACTTCCTGGCTCAACAACTATCCGCCGGAGAAGAATCAACCTCAAGTGCAGGCTGCAGCGTCGTCTCAAGCTCCAGCGTCGCCTCAAGTTGATCAGTCGGCGCAAACTCCCATAAGGCAGCAAGACGAATCTGTGGCGCAGGCTGCCACTCCGTCCCAGGACGATTCCTCGTTGAAGTCTGCAGTTCCGTCTGAGACGAAGCCTGCAAAGCATGCCACAGCGCAGGCGCCGCCCGTTTCGCAGGTCTCGAAACCGAATCATGAGAGATCCGTAGCAAAACCCCAGGCTTCCAGAATCACAATCCCGAAAGCCGGAGTGGAGGTGATTGGAGCTCGCCAGGGCCAGTCATTTGCCGGCATCTGCGTTGAAAGATTCAATGGCTGCACAACAGCGCTGTTGAACACTATTGTCGAGCTCAATCCTGGCATTAAAGATCACGACCACCTTGTGGCCGGCCAGCGAATCTTTCTGCCCTCGACTGAATCTCTGCCACGACAAAACAATTAAACGGTTGCTCTCCAAGGGAGAAAATCCGAGGCTATGAAGAGCCGCATGACGCGAGAGTGTCACGTACGGTTCCGTGAGGGCCTCGGGGCAAAATTCCCCGAGGTACTGCTCGACCGGGAGTAAAGGGCGGGGACGCGGCTGGTTGCTACACCGGTCGTTGTCCTTAGTTTCTCTGCAAACTACAACGCTTTTACCTGGTCGCGGGTGTGTGGTCGTCTACCCGGGGGTGTCGTTAGCAAGTGAAAATGTCCGCTTTTTGTAGCAAGTGAAGTGTCCGGAATTGTTAATCATCAGTCGTAGTAGTAGAGGCGGTGGTAAAGTGCGAATCCCGGGTATTTTGCGGGATTTGCAA
>JADGNO010000164.1 GCA_017883405.1 Occallatibacter sp.
TACGTCGTGCATCTTCACCGAAGGTCTGCCGCCCGCAGGGCTGCGGGAGAGCCAGTCGGCAACGGCGAGGATTGCGCCGAGGTTGTCCGAGGGGTGGCCCCACTCCGCGGCAAGCCATGTGTCGTTGAAATCAAGCCAGCGAATCATCGCGCCAATGTTGAACGCGGCCTGCACAGGGTCAAGCTGATAACTGGTGCCGGGAACGCGCACACCATTCGGAACCACAGTGCCGGGAACAATCGGGCCCAGCAGCCGCGTGCACGCAGGATACTCAAGCGCCTCAAGCCCGCAGCCAAGCGTATCAATAAGGCAATGCTGCGCCGTTGCATAAGCAAGTTCGCTGTCGATCTTGTATTCGAGAGCAAAGTCGGCGATGTCGGTAATGACTTTATCGGTGGCCGGTCGTTCGTTCGAGATATGCGAGGACACGCGTGCTCCTTCTCCAAAAGTCTATTGCGCTACGGCCGCTCGGCAAGCGGAACAAAGTCTAAATTCTCCGGCCCAATGTACGTCGCCGACGGCCGAATGATCTTGCCGCTCTGTCTCTGTTCAAAAATATGCGCCGACCATCCAGCGGTGCGTGCAATCACAAACAGCGGCGTAAAAAGCTCAATCGGAATCCCCATCAGGTGGTACGCCACCGCCGAGTACCAATCAAGATTTGGAAACATGCGCTTTGCATCGTGCATGGTAGCTTCAATGCGCTCTGCGATGGAATAAAGCTGCATGTCGCCCGCATCCACGGCAAGTTTGCGCGCCACCTCTTTAACAATATCGCTACGAGGATCGGCGATAGTGTACACAGGATGCCCGAATCCTATGACGACTTCGCGATTGGCCACACGGCGGCGAATGTCGGTTTCGGCCTCATCCGGAGTCTTATATCTCTGCTGAATCTCTAGCGCTACTTCGTTTGCGCCGCCATGCTTCGGTCCCTTGAGTGCGCCAATCGCCCCGCAAATGGCGGAATAAAAATCCGAGCCGGTTCCCGTAATAACGCGCGCCGCAAATGTCGATGCGTTGAATTCATGTTCGGCATAAAGGATCAGCGATGTCTGCATCGCCGCCGTCCAATGCGGACTGGGCGCTTGGCCATGAAGCAAATAAAGAAAATGAGAAGCAATCGAATCGGAATTCCACTCAGGCGGAGTTTCCACATCAATGCGTTTGTCGTTATGCGCGAAGTGGTACCAGTACAGCAGCATCGAAGGCAGCGCCGCCAGCAGAGTATCTGCGATCGCGCGCGCACCAGACTCGCCCTGATCGGGAGGTTCCGGCCGCACGCAGCCCATCACGCTCACACCGGTACGAAGCACATCCATCGGGTGTGCGCGGGCCGGCAGCAATTCCAGTGCCTGCTTCACTTCCGGCGGCAACCATCGCAGGCTTACAAGTCGTTGCTTGTATGCGCCCAGCTCCTGCGCGTTAGGCAGGCGGCCCTGCACCAGCAGGTGCGCCACTTCTTCAAACTCGCAGTGCGCGGCCAGGTCCACAATGTCATAGCCGCGATAGTGAAGGTCATTTCCGGTATGGCCCACGGTGCAGAGCGCGGTTTCGCCAGCAGGTGTGCCTGACAGTGCCACAGACTTTTTGGGTTTGAACGCGCCGGGGATATCGTGAGCTTCGCTCAATGGAGACCTCCGAGAGCATCAACATTATGAAAAGGCTGCAATGCCCAGCTTCGCTATGCGGACGCGCCGTGGCCATTGCAGTGCATTACGCCAAGATATTTATGCCACGGTCCGACCGCTTCACGATATTGAGTCGCCATGATCCTTGAAATCTGATGCAGATGATTCAAGTCGTGGGCCGCCCACGTAGCAAGCAGTTGCGACAACGTGGCGGAGCCAAGCGCCGGATGCTGCCCGCGACGCGCTAAATCCGCAGTCTGCAAATTTAGCGCACGCAGCTCATTCAGCTTCTCTGAGCGTACCTGCGCAAATTCATCGAGTAACTCAGCAAGTGATTTGCCGCGGGTGAACTGCCGATGTCCACCGCGATCGAAGGGCGGAAACGGCTTGGATTCGCCGAAATCAAGAATCCACCTTGCGCGCGGAACCCAGTCATCATGGTCAGCGTGAATCAGGTGTCCCACTACGTCGAACACCGTCCAAGTGTCGCCGCCCTCATTGCTGAGTGTCCACGCATCAGGCAAGTCACGCAGCATCGCGTCCAGCGCTTTCGGAGTGCGTTCAAGCAGGGCAATTGTGGTGTCGAGATTTGCTTCCATCATCGGCCTTCCTCCGATTGCGGCTTTCCACTCTTGTCTTTCGCAAACAGCTGATCGAGCTTTTGTTCGTACGCATGGTAATCCAGATAGCGGTACAAGTCGGCACGCGATTGCATCAGTGGCAGAACACTCTTTTGCGTCCCTTCCGTACGGATGGCCTCGTACACTTTCAACGCGGCGGCATTCATGGCGCGGTATGCGGCGCAGCAGTAGAGAACGATGTCTACACCTGCCCCGGCAAGTTCATCGAGCGTAAACAACGGTGTCTGGCCGAACTCAGTTATGTTGGCAAGAATGGGCACGCCGACAGCCGCGCGAAACTGTGCATACATAGCAAGCTCGGTAACCGCCTCGGCAAAAATCATGTCCGCTCCGGCGGCCACGTATGCCTGGGCGCGCTCAATCGCCGCAGCCAGTCCTTCGTTTGCCAGCGCATCGGTGCGGGCCATAATCACAAATGCGGGATCGGTGCGCGCATCCACCGCGGCTTTTATGCGGTCCACCATTTCTTCCGCGGACACAATCTCTTTGCCGGGCCGGTGCCCGCAGCGTTTCGCGCTCACCTGATCTTCAATATGAACGGCAGCTGCTCCGGCCTTCTCCATCGCGCGGATGGTCCGCGCAATGTTGAACGCGCCGCCCCAGCCCGTATCTATATCCACAAGCAGCGGAAGGGGCACAACATCGGTAATGCGGCGGACGTCCGTGAGAACGTCTTCCATGCTGCTGATGCCCAGATCAGGCAGCCCCAGCGAGTTGGCCGCCACGCCGCCGCCTGAAAGATAGAGCGCCCGAAAGCCGGTTGCCTGAGCCAGGCGCGCCGTGTAGGCGTTAATCGCGCCGGCCACCTGCAGAGGCTTTTCCTGCGCCAGAGCTTGTCGAAAACGCGCCCCGGGCGAAGCAAGCTGGAGTGGTTCTACCATGCGTAATCCCTGCGCGCATCATATCAGGCGCAATCCGCATTCGAGGTCGAGTTCCCCAGTTGAGGGTGCTGGTGCGACAATCGTTCGGTTGGGCATTTCTGCAGTTTGGATGGGCTTTGCCCCAAGGAGAATAACGCAATGAATTATCGAGTCCTTATCGCTACGGCTTTAATTGCTGCAACTCCGTTGATGTCTCAGAATAGTCCAAGAAAGCCTCCGAGCCCGCCCGCCAATGCGACCGCGACCATCGGCGGAAAAACCATTTCCATCGCCTACAGCTCGCCCGGCGTGAAAGGCCGCGAAGGCAAGCTGTTTACAAAAGACGGGCAAATCGGCAAGGATCCGCATTATCCAGTGTGGCGCGCCGGCGCAAACTCGGCGACCACGCTCAAGACCGATGGCGACATCACCATCGGCGACTTGAAAGTCCCGGCGGGAACCTATACGTTGTTCGCCGACATCTCCGATCCCGATAACTGGACGCTGATCGTGAGTAAAGATACCGGCGAATGGGGCCTTTCCTACGACAGCACCAAGGACCTCGGCAAGACCAAAATGACCATGAGCAAGCCGCCGTCCATGGTGGAGAACCTTGTCTATACGCTTACTGACAACGGCGGCGGCAAGGGCACAATGACGCTGGCCTGGGAAGACCACTCAGCATCGGTGCCGATCAAGGTGAACTAGCGCCCTCGGGAATTTAAAAATAGGCGGCCGTCACGGCGCGATTCATCGCAGCCTGGCGGTCGCTTTGCGTTTTGGGACCATCCGGCCTGGATTGCGATGATTTGTTTGTTTACCAGTACAATAGAAAGAGTGGTTGATCTTGCCCTGGAGGCAAAAGAGTTGCCCCTGTATCCGTATCGCTGCACGCAGTGTGGCCATAAATTTGAAAAAATTCAGAGCTTTAGTTCTGAGCCGGAAACCGAATGTCCCAAGTGCAAAGGGCTGCTGGAGCGCCCGCTGACCGCGCCCGGTCTGCAGTTCAAGGGAGCCGGCTGGTACGTGAACGACTACGCACCCAAAGGCAGCAGTTCTGCATCTGAAAGCACCAAGACCGAGTCGAAGGCCGATTCCAAATCCGAATCAAAGACCGAGACCAAAGCTCCTTCCGGCGAAAGCGCCTCCTCCACTCCCGCGCCGGCTGCGGCCAGCACACCCTCGTCCTAAGCCGCTCTCTCCCACGCTGCGATAATGGCTGAGTATGTCTTTGCTCGATCCAATTCCGGCGCCGGTGGAGCACGCCGATTTAGCAACGCTTGAGTGGGAACCCCTGCTGGCGTTGGTGGCCGGGTTTGCATCGTCTCCCGTAGGTCGAAACGCGATACTAGATCTGCGGCCCTCAACAAATGAAGAGTGGATCAGGCGCCAGCACCAACTAACCAGCGAAATTCGCCTGGCCCTCGAAGAGCAGGTTTCGATCCCAGTAGGCGGCCTGTTTGATCCAACCGAACTAGCTGCCAAAGCGCAGATTCCCGGCGCCGCGCTTGAAGCTGCGGAATTGCAGGCCGTGGCGCGATTGGCAAACGACGTTGCATCGTGGCAGGCGTTGCTACGCGAGCCTCCCATGCGTCTTGTCGGCAAGTTGCCGGCATTGTCTGCTCTCTCGTCTGCGCTCACGTCCAGCCTCCGTCCGCTCGCTGAAACCATTGAGCGGACCATCCAGCCGGACGGCTCCCTTGCTGACAACGCATCTCCTGAACTCAATCGCATACGCCGTGAGCAGGAGCGCCAGCAAAAGCTCATTGAAGAAAGCCTGCGCTCCGCGCTGCGCAAGCTCTCCGGCGAAGGCGCGACCCAGGAAGACCTCATCACCATTCGCGGCGAGCGCTTCGTGATTCCGGTGCGCAGTGAATTGAAGCGGCGCATTACAGGGGTCATTCACGGCGCCAGCTCTTCAGGGCAGACCGTCTATGTGGAACCGCTCGAAACAATCGAGCAGAACAACGAACTGGTCCGGCTCATCGAAGAAGAGCAAGAAGAGATTCACCGCATCTTTGTTGGACTCACGCGCCAGGTGGGAGGTTACGCACTCAGTCTGGTTGCCGGTGCGCGCGTGCTGGCGCTGGTTGATAGCCTGCAGGCACGCGCAAAGTTCGCTCATTCTTACGATTGCGTGGCGCCGGAAATTACGACCGATGTTCTCAGCATCGAAGACGCGCGCCATCCATTGCTTGAAAAGCGTCTCCGCGCAACCGGCGGAAAAATTGTTCCCCTCACTCTTGAGCTGACCGCGGCCAACCGGCAGATCATTATCAGCGGGCCCAACACCGGCGGCAAGACCGTCACACTTAAAACAACGGCGCTGCTGGCCATGATGGCGCAGGCAGGCTTGCCGGTTCCCGCCACAGCCGCCAGTTTTCCCGTACTTACCGCATTTCTCGCCGACATCGGCGACGCGCAGTCAATTGAAGAAGCGCTTTCAACTTTCTCGGCGCACATCACCAACCTTGATCGCCTGTCACAGCTTGCGGGACCGGGTTCGCTCGTGCTGCTCGATGAGCTTGGCTCGGCCACTGACCCTGAAGAAGGCGCAGCGCTTGCCGTTGCGGTCGCTCATTATTTTCTTCAAGCTCAAGCCTGGACGCTGATTTCAACGCACCACACTTCGCTCAAAGTTTACGCAGCCAACACTCAAGGCGTGATTAATGCCGCTGCGGGCGTTGATGAAATTACGCTGGCGCCGAATTACCAACTGCGTCTTGGACTGCCGGGTGCGTCGGCGGGGATTCAGACAGCGGAGCGGCTCGGGTTGAATCGCACTATCGTGTCGGCGGCACGCGAACGCCTTGGCTCGCAACAGGTGGATATCGCGCGCTTCCTCGACCGCATGCACAGCGAACTCGCGCACCTTGAAGAGGATCGCAAAGCCGCGCGAACAGAA
>JADGNO010000165.1 GCA_017883405.1 Occallatibacter sp.
ATAAGGCTCTTCTGAGGATTGCGTGGCTCCGAATGAGAGAAGAGTCTGGAAAAGTTCAAGCGGATGCACGGGCTTGGCGAGTATCTCGAATTTGTAACCCCGAGCTAGAGCACCTTGATGCAGAGCACCAGCGGAGTTGTCACCAGAGACTAGAACAACCTTACATTTGGGAAGAAGGTCGTGGATTTGAATCGCTGCTTCAATGCCATTCATCTCCGGCATCACGACGCCTGTCACGAGGAAATCGAACGGACGGTGACGAGCAAGTTCCACGCCCTCTGCACCGCTGTATGCGGCTACCCGCTTCAAAGCCACCCGACTTCAACACCATAGCAGCAGTGTCCGCGACAGCTATATCGTCATCAATGACTAGAGTTTGAGGCTTTCCCCTGTTGCTGAGCGTCGGTGGCTCAGCAAGCTTCACCTTCGGGGTTGTCATGATTGTGCCTTTTCCCTATAGGGCCTTTTTGAATATCTTTAATTGTCACTCGTTCTCGAACTGACCTAAGCTGGAGTAGCTTCTCAACGACGTATTCGCCGGTCGTTCCGTCCCAAAAAGTCATCACGGGCCCGTCGTTACCATCCAACTCGACTGCCCGTATTCGAAGTCCGACCTTCATTTGGCGATACTGTCACGTGGAGGAAATGGTTGGCTGCTCAGAATTGCTCAGTGGCAAGTTCACGCCTATTGCGGCGGGGGGGGAAATTCGCAACAAAGCCTTCCATCAACGACAAGAACTTCCAATTTTATGCCGGTAAGCACCTACGGCCCTCAACTTCTACGACTTAGATGCAGACGGCCATCCCGCTCGACTTTCCGACCGTGAGTGACTTTATGCTTGCATGTTTTCATGTCTACATGAAGACGACCAAAAGACCTTAATGTCGGCAGAAGGACAGGCGCAAAGCTCGACAGGGGGGATCGCCCATTCAAGGCCAAGTCGGACCAATATCGGACCCGCGGCGCAGTCTTCTCAATCAAGATATTGATAAATAAAGACTTAATATGAAATTGAACTAGGTCTGCAAAACCTTTATGCGCCGGTTCGATCCCGGCCCGCGCCTCCAATTCTTCCCAAATGAGTTAGTTTCCTGGCCGATGCCCCCTACCGAGGGACTAGATTCCTCTGGGGCTGTCCGCGAAGGTGGTTTACCTCGTCCTGACACGTCGCAGACCGCGATTTAATGAATGGCCCGACCATTGTCATCGCGCGGACGCATCTCTATCATTGGGCGATGCAGACTCTTACGCGTCGAAAGGCGCTCTCGCTTCTACCCGCCCTTGCTGCAACGGCTGCCGTAACATCCCGCGCAGAAGACGCATCTCCCTCACTCACGCAGTCTCATGCATTTGCATTGCAGAGCCTGAAGGTCGTGCCGCAAAAGTCTGGCTGGGAAACGCGGCCCGTGCTCAGCGGCAAGATGGCTAGTGGAGAGGCGCTCGACGTCCATCACTCCACTCTCCCAGCGGGGCAAATGCCGCATCCACCGCATCAACACAAGCAAGCGGAGTTGATGGTGCTGCTGGATGGCAAGATTGACTTCTATAACAATTCAGTAACTGAGCACATGGTAAGCGGCGATATTGCGTTCGCGGCACCCAACCAGTTGCATGGCTGGAAGAATGTCGGTGACACGCCTGCGCGTTATTACGTGATTGAATTCGGAATCGATGCCTGATAGCCGAAACATGCTGACGAAGTACAGGATTCGTGTTGCTGCAAGCATCTTCGGCGCGCTGCTGCTCCAATACGCGCCGATTGCACTCGCCGCGCCGGCTCCCGTCGTTGCAATCGAGAGCGGCAAGCTTAAAGGCGCGAGCGAGGCCGGGATCGATTCCTACAAAGGCATCCCATTTGCCGAGCCGCCGGTCGGCGAACTTCGGTGGCTGCCTCCGATGCCGATCACGCCATGGCAAGGCATGCGCGACGCGACAGCCATGCTGCATGACTGCATGCAACTACCCGCGCCCAGCGAAGCGGCTCCAGGCGGTACCACCACTCCATCAGAAGATTGCCTTTACCTGAACGTTTGGACACCAACCGGAAGTCACGGTAAACATCTCCCGGTGATGGTGTGGATCTATGGTGGCGGATTCTTGAACGGGGGCGCTTCACCCGCCGTATATGATGGCACTTCATTCGCCCAGCGTGGTGTTGTTTTAGTGACATTCAACTATCGCCTCGGCCGCTTCGGCTTCTTTGCACATCCTGCACTCACTGCGGAGCAAATCAGTAGTCCACTCGGCAACTACGGGTACATGGACCAGATCGCCGCGCTCAAATGGGTTCAGCGAAACATCACAGCTCTTGGTGGCGATCCCGCACGCGTTACGATCTTCGGCGAATCCGCCGGCGGTTCCTCAGTGCTTACTCTCATGACTTCGCCGATGGCGCACGGGCTGTTCGCACAAGCGATCGTTGAATCCGGCGGAGGCCGCGACGGGAAATTTCCGCGCTATCTGCACGACCGCGATTCGAAACCTGGCAGTCCGCCTTCAGGCGAAGCAGTTGGCATTGCCTTTGCAAAGAGCAAGAACACTACTGGCGTTGATGCCCCAGCATTGAAAGCGCTGCGTGCCCTGCCAGCAGATGCCATCGTGGATGATCTCAACATCATTACCCGGCGCACATCGCACTCCACCGCTGCAACTTATCCGGGCCCGATGATAGATGGCCAGCTTTCGATTGAAGGCTCGCAATCAGTTTACGAAGCTGGTCGACAAGCGAAGATACCGCTTATCATCGGCGCAAACGACAACGATCTCGCCTATCCGCAGGGCAACACCGTCGCCGAGCTGCTTTCCGTTTTCGGCGCGCAAAGCGAAAAAGCAAAACAGCTATACGATCCCGACAACAAGAACAACGTGCACGACATCGGCATCCGAGTAGCAAGCGATCGCGCCGAAGTTGAGCCGGCACGGCATGTAGCACGAGTCCTCACAACGCAGGGCCAGCCTGTTTACCTGTATCGCTTCTCTTATGTGGCAACCAGTATGCGCGATCAATGGCCCGGCGCCACACATGCTTCTGAAGTTCCCTATGTCTTCGACACTGTGAAAGCTCGGTACGGTGCTGCGCTCACGCCGCCCGATGACGCTGTGGCGAAGGCAATCATTGATCGTTGGGTAGCATTTGCCAAAACCGGCAAGCCCGACGTTGCAGGCGGACCCGCGTGGAAACCGTTCGATCCGCAGCATGAGTTGATCTTTAATTTCACCGCGCATGGACTAATTGCTGAGCCTGATCCGCTCAATCAGCGGCTCGATCTGACAGAACAGACTTATTCATCCCCTTCAACGCGCTGAGAGCTGCTCTGGAGCGCGATGGCGAATTCGGCAGAATGCCTGTCACCGCCCAGTCGCGGCAGGCTTACTGCGGTAAAGCGAAAGCCACGTATTGGCCACCGGTCGGAATCCGCGGATCGCGTCCGCCTCCTGACGCAATAACGACATATTCTCGCCCGTTGATCTCGTATACTGCCGGCGTCGCATTTGCCGGGTAGGCCAACTGATATTCCCAGAGCAATTTGCCCGTACGCTTGTCGTATGCGCGAATCTTCTTGTCCTCAACTGTGGCCGCAATAAAGACGACGCCGCCCGCCGTAATAACCGGCCCGCCGTAGTTTTCAGAGCCCGTTGTTCCCAGCCCCTGCGCAACCAGCTCAGGATATTCGCCGAAGGGTATCTTCCACACATACTCGCCCGTATCCAGGTTAATTGCGTTGAACGTGCCCCACGGCGTCTTCACAGCCGGATAACCGTCTTCATCAAGAAACTTGTGATAGCCGGTGGTGTCGTAAGTCACTTTTCCTTCGCTCGAATCCTTTGCACCATCGCCCTCTCCGCCGTTCAACACATAACTCGCCACCGCGCGGCGATCGGCCCCGGAGATTCCGGTGAACGCAGGCATGCGCCCCTGGCCGTGCTGAATAATTCCCGATATCTGCTCAACGGTGAACTTCTCGTTCAGACCCAGCAGTGAGGGAGCCGCAGGCGGAGTTCCCTCGCGCATTTGGCCATGACATACCGCGCATTGTGCCTGATAGACAGATTTGCCTCCCGAGCCACCCTCATGTTTCACCAGTGATTCTGTCAGGCCGACGTCATTGGCGTTGATGTAGAGAATGTGGGTGTCAGGGTCGTACGCAGAGCCACCCCACTCCGCACCACCATCCCAACCTGGGAACATAACGGTGCTCTGGCCTACACGATTTGGAACGAACTGGCCATCGCTCACCCACGAGCGCAAGTGCTGCAAAGCCCACTCATGTGCTTGCGGCGTTCTTTCCGTCAGCATATTCTCGGTCAGCTTCTGGCGCGAAAACGGCGCAGGCTTGCTCGGAAGTGTTTGCACCGGAGACGCAACCTCGCCGGGAACTGTACTCGCCGGATAGTTCTTCGTTTCCATTGGAAACAGGGGTGTGCCGTCGACGCGATTGAAGAGATACAGGTAGCCTTGCTTCGAAGTCTGCGCAACTGCCGGCACATCTTTACCGTCTCGACGCACCGTCACAAGAGTTGGCGGAGAAGGCAAATCACGATCCCACAGATCGTGATGCACTGCCTGGAAATGCCAAAGCCGTTTTCCCGTTGCTGCATCAAGCGCAATCAGCGAGTTCGCAAAAAGATCGTCGCCCGCTCGATCTGCGCCGTACCAATCTGTTGCCGCCGAGCCGGTGGGAACATAAACGATTCCGCGTACGGTATCCACCGCCATGCCGCACCAGTTGTTCGCGGCGCCGCTCGTCTTCCACGCATCTCTAGGCCAGGTTTCGTATCCAATTTCGCCGGGATGAGGAATGGTGTGAAAAATCCAGCGCATTTTTCCCGTGTGCACATCGTACGCACGAATGTCGCCAGGCGGGGCAGGCAGAGACTCCGGCGTGCCGTCGCCCATAATAATCAGATCCTTGTAGATGGATCCCGGACTTGAAATGTACAAAGACATCGTCTCAGGATCGCGACCCAGGTTCTCGCGAAGATCAATGCGGCCGCTCTTGCCGAAATCCACCACCGGCTTGCCTGTCGTTGCGTCTAGCGCGTAAAGAAAATAATTAATGCCAGCAAATACTCGTTTCTCTTTGCCGTCGGTCCAGTAGGAGAGGCCGCGCTCCGGCTTGGTAACGCCCGCTCCTGAATTGAAGTTCCACAACAGCTTGCCTGTGGCCGCATCCAGCGCGAAAACATCCTGATGAGGCGAATAGCCGTAAAGAACTCCATCCGCGATCAGCGGCTGCGCCTCAAGGCCACCTTTCTCGTGAGTATCGTAGCTCCACACAGGCTTGAGTTGCGCCACATTGCCAACATTGATTTGCCTGAGCGAAGAATAGTGCAGATTATCCGGCGAGCCGTTGTAAGTTGCCCAATTAGTGTTGTGTCCGGCCTTCGCCCGCACCGTATTGCCTGGCCTGCCAAACACATACCAAACGGGCAGCAAAGCAAATGCCGCCACAAATCCAATCGTCCAGGCGATCCCGCGCTGTTCAGACATTTTTGTTTGCTTCGACCTCGGTCAGATTCGGTCCCGTGGGGCGGGGCCGCGCGGCAACTCGGTTGAAGTTGCAATCATCCGCCTCATCCTACAATTTGGCCTGACCATCGTCAAACTGCAAAAGGAAAGGTCCGCCATACAAGAGAACGTCATTTTCGAATCGACAATCTAAGCCAGGTCGAGCAACTCGTATTCTTCCAGCGCAGGCAGCGTGAACTCTGAGAATCCTGCATCGGTCTTGACGGCAACATTTTGGCCGGACTTGACCGCCTTCGCAACGCGGAAATTGCCTTTCACGCGCACATGAATATCTGTCAACGGTATGGGATTGAAGTACGCGGTGTCAGAATGCCCAGTGAGATTGATGAAGTGCATCAGGTGCCGGTACTTCTGGCGCATGAAAGTAATCTGCACCAACGGATGCGCATTGCTTGTCAGTTGGCGCCCGGCAGGAAGCATGTCGTCGACTAAATCGCCCAACAACCGGGAATGCGCCTCTGAACTGTGTTTGTAATAGAGACTCCCGATATCCCACGGCAACCAGGCGATCTTCCCCTGCCCCATGTTCTTGATCACCAGGCCGGGATCGTCTGTATCTTTCCAGTCCACGTGCACGAGCTCGGGCGGTCCGTACATCGACGGAGGAATAAACGTGAGGGAAGAATCCGCACCCTCCACCTGCAGGTAGTCGCCGTACATAAACACAACGTCCGTTTCTTTGAGTGACGGAAACAGTGTCTTGTTGCGAATGCGAAAATACGCTCCGTCCGGAGACTTCCAGAGCTTCACTATTGGCGCTATCTCAAACTCCGGCACAGAAGCACTTGCTGCAATCACTCGGCCGCCGCGCTGAATATAGCTCTGCAGGTTGGCCGGTACTGTCCCTGGGCATATCACCAGATCGGCTTCACGCTTGCCCAGCCAGTCGAGATTCTCCATCGCCGCAAAAGGAATATGCTGCTCGCTCAGGAAGCGGAACATACCTCGATAGGCATCCTGGCCAATTTGAAATCCCGTCCCACCAGAGTGAGGAGCAAGCAGAAACACACGCGCTTCGCTCGTCTGCCCCACGAAGTACTGCTCGTGCTGCTTGAGCCATCCATATGCTGGGATCGCAACATCAATCGCCATTCGATCCTGCTGCTCGGCTATGGTGCCGTGGAGATTGAACGCCGCTCCGCCACCGTTCGCAACATCCTGCCAGATTCGGGTACGAATCTCGGCCTGCGGCACCGTAGCAAAGCGCCAAGGAAAATCGATGAACGACATTCCCTGGCACACCACTCCTTTGTCCGGGTAGCTGTTTCTCCAACGGTTTGAATTGTCCGCCGCCGAGTATGGCCAGAGCGGAAGCGGGCGCCGGACCGCCGTGTTCGCCTCGCCGTATGCGATATCACCAATCTCAATCGCTGTCCCAAGCAGCGCTGCTTTCGGCCGTTTGCTTTTTAGCAGGCTGCGGATATTGAGCGATACTTTGGTGCCGGCATCGTATAAAAACGCACGGTAATCGGCATCCGGAGTCTCCGGCACACTGCGATTGAAGCGCGCGCGGTAAAGCCGCTCGCAGCTGTCGCAGTGGCAAAGGCCAAGCTGGCGCTCGCTGTAATCCGTGGCCGGATTGCTGAACATGTTAAAGAAGCACCCATCAACATCGTAGCGGTCGAGAGCTTCCGTCAAAATTTCAATTGCTTTCTTGAGATACCAGTCGCCGTTGATGCATGCCAGATAAAGACCGTTGTAGATTGCCGGCTGGCCATCAGCCATTTTGAAAAACCACTCGGGGTGTGCATCGTAAACGTCTTTGTGAGTCTTGCTGAAGTCCCAGCGGCTCACAACGCGGATATGCCGCGCATGCGCTTCCTTCAACACTTCGCCAAACATGTCGTGCCCCTTGGGTAAATAGGGGCTGACATATTCGTATTGAACATTGCTTGGGTAGTGCGCCGCTATTCCCCCCGCATTCATCATCAGTACGTTGACGTTGAAGTTCGCTACATCCTCAACGAATTGCTTTGGATCGAGCGCGGAATTTGTTTCGCGAAGATTGGTCTGCAGCCAGCGAATCGGCTCCGTCATCCACCAGCCTGGCTCCGCTTCAGCTGAGTCTGCAGCAGCTGCATATCTCGACGCGGCAAACGACTCGAATAATACCGCTGAAGCCGCGACGGTCGCGGCAGATTGCAGAAACATACGTCGATGCATGGTCTTAGATCCTCTTCTTTTGGCGGTTGCCAGAACAGTCGGATTAACCGAAAGTAAGGTGTATCGCTTTGCAGGCAGACCGTCAAGCAGAGAACCGGTAAATCGACGGACGATATGCAACTACTCGTTCTTACGCGTTGGCGCGGGCGCTGCAGCTACCGCCGGACACGGATCGTTGCCGCAGACTGCGCCAGTAATCCCATGCCCCTCGGTGATGGTGTAGATGCGATCCACTCCCGGCAGTTTGCTCGTTTCCTTTGCGCCGGATGGCCAGTGAATTTCCGCGGTCCCCGCCTGCTCCGCGTCGCTTAACCCAAAGTGAACACGCATATCGTTCGACGACAGATAGCTGCCTCCGCTCAGCACATCGCCACGCTGGCGAACGCCTGCCGCCGTAAGATAGACCGTGGTTCCCACTGCATCGCGCGGACTCTTGGGGCCGCCGATAAATTGCAGGTCTACCCAGTGGTGATGATCAGCATTCACGTTGCGCAGCAGGATTGGAACGCCGTCCATATTGTTGACGACGACACTGATTTTGCCGTCGTTGAAGATATCTCCAAACGCGGCGCCGCGGCCAACACCAACTACTGCAAGGCCTGTTCCCTCTACGGCAGGCATCAACTCGAACTTGCCGTTTTTCAGGTTGCGATATAGCAGCGGGCGCTCAGCATAGCTTGTGCCCCACTCCGGATGACTATCCACGTTAGGATAAACGTGGCCATTAATGATGAGCAGATCCTTCCATCCGTCGTTGTCGTAATCGAGGAATCCATCCGCGAAACTGACGAACGGAATCGCAGAAACCGCAATCCCTGCACGGTAACTTACATCAGTAAAGAAACCAGTACCATCATTCTGGAAAAGCACGTTGTAGTCATCGGCGAAGGTTGTGCTGACAATGCTCAGGTGGCCGTTGTTCTCGTAATCGCCTGCCGCAAGTCCCATGTTGGCCACTTCGCGGCCGTCGTTATTTAATGCGAAGCCGCTCAGATAGCTCGCGTCTTCAAACGTGCCGTTGCCTTTGTTTATGTAGAGATAATTAGGTGTCGAATCATTGGCGACAAGCAAATCCATCTTGCCGTCGTTATTCACATCGGCAAACAAAGCGCCAAGGCCGTAATAGCCTTGCGGATCATCGACGCCAAGCTTCTTACTCACATCTGTAAATGTGCCATCGCCGTTGTTATGAAACAGATGATCCTGCTCGCCCACCAATCCGCGCGGACCGCACATGACCGGCTCGCCGCGATACTGACAATAACCGAAGCCCACAATCTTCGAGCCCGAGTAAGGCGGATTGGCAAGATCGAACTTGAGGTAGCCATCCACAAACAAATCGAGACGGCCGTCGCCATCGTAGTCGCCAAATGTGGCCCCGGCTGACCACGTTCCAATCGCGACTCCAGCTTTCTCCGCCACATCGGTGAAAGTTCCGTCGTGATTGTTTTTGTACAGCCGATTCTTACCGTAGTTAGTCACGTACAAATCAGGCCAGCCGTCATTATCGAAGTCACCCACGGCACAGCCATATCCCCAGCGGCTGTTCGCCACGCCGGCTTTATCTGTCACATTCGTAAACGTGCCGTCGTGATTGTTTCGAAAGAGCGCCGCATGTGGCGCTTCTGCTTTGCCATCGAGGGCTTCATAGGTTGACCCATTTACCAGGTAAATATCGAGCCAGCCATCGTTATCAAAATCGATGAGGCATACGCCGGGACCTTTGGCCTCGAGGATCAGCTTCTTTTCAGGGGTACCGGCCTTGTGATGCCAGCTGGTCAGGCCAGCCTTTTCCGCAACATCCTGAAAAATAATCGGACCTTCTTTTACGAATCCCCCGGCAGTGATGGGACGATGCTGGCTGTCGAACTCAGCATTGTGCGGGCCGGCGCTGGCCATTCCTCCGCCGGCGCCACGTGGCTGCTGCGCTGCTGCTCCGGCCATCGGCTGAGTCTGCTGCGCATGCAGTAGTGATCCGCCAAACAACATTATCAAAGCTACAAGCGCGCAGCGTGATTGCGCCGCTTGCATTTGCGCACAGTACCGTTGCCACCGGGTACGCAAAATGCACCGCAGCAAACTGGATTTCAAAACAGGGCTTCCGCGTCTGAGCAAATTCGACTCGGATGTCAGCATGATTGACCACCGTGAATTCGTTTAAATTCTTCGCCCAATTGTAGTCGAGTTGATCTTACCGGCGCTGGCGCGCCTGGATCGATATGCCACAGCTAAATCCTACTGTGTTTGAGGGCTGGCGCCAGGGGTTTCTTCAGCTTTTCCTTTTTCTTGAGCTGCCTTCAACTGCGTAAAGATTGAATCGCTTTCTGCCTTTTTTAGACTGCTGGTCTTTTCAAATTCAAGCTTCGCTTCATCTTTGCGACCCATCGCCTGATAAAGCCGAGCCAGCCTCCAATGGATGTTCGAGTCTTGCGGCGTCAATTTGACAGCGGTTGTGAGTTCGCGCAGCGCATCTTGCTGGCGCCCCTGATCCTGATAAATAATCCCGAGATTTAAATGCGCTCTTGCAATGCGAGGATCAATCTTCAACGCCTTCTCAATCAGCGGCAGTGCTTCACCCTGTTGCCCCAACTGTACTTTGCAATCGGCAAGATAAGTCATGGCCTGGGGATTTTCCGGAACATTGTCCAACTCGGCCTGGAATTCCTTTGTGGCTTCGTCGCACTGATTCTGCGTCCACAGCAGATAGCCGAGTCCGTAATGCGCATTCGGCCATTTAGGGTCGGCTTTTACGGCGGCGCGAAACTGCTCAATGGCGCCATTCGTATTCTTCATCTCGTCATAGGCCTGTCCGGCCAGCATATCCGCTGCTGCTGATTCCCCATTCAACTTCAGCAGTTCCTGGTAGGCATCGAGCACACATTGATACTGCCTGGTATTGAGGCAGCTTTGCGCCAGCGAAAATCGATAGAGGATATTCTGCGGGTCGGCGTTTGCGGCTGACTTCAAAAAAGGAATCGCCGCCGCGTACTCGCCCAGTGAAAAATGCGCCATGCCAATCAGTGTTGAAACGCGAATATGGTCTGGCGAGTCGGCCGGAAAAGTTTTGAGGAGCGGAGTGAAGGTTTCAATCGCTTCCTTCATGGCCGCGGATTTGAAGTAGGCCAGGCCGAGATTCAAGCGGATTCCCGACATGCGCGGGTCGATGACGAGTGCTTTGCGATAAAGAGGGATTGCCTCTTTGTAGTGCTCCTGCCGCGCCTCAATCAGGCCCAGGTCTGCATACGCTTCAGCGCTTTCAGGGTGTGCCTTCAGGTAAACACGCCACTCGTCTGCAGCCTCCACGTATCGTCCCGACTCCTGGAGCAGTCTGGCGTTTTGCCTGTGGTCGATGGCCGTCGCCTGGGATTGTCCCCAACAGGAAACGACGCCTGAAACGAGTGCCAGACAGATACCCAGTCGAACCGGAAGCCTCACGAAAATCCCTCTAGGGTTATTCTCTCGCCTTAAAGCTACCCGGCGCAATGGACTCAGCAAGCGTACCCAAAAACAATGAGCGCGGCAGTTAAACTGCCGCGCTCAAAGGTTGGTTAAAACCAGCAAACTAGAAGTTGAATTTTCCACCTAGTTCGAGTTTGCGGGAATCGTAGATTGAGGTGACCTGACCGAAGTTACCGTCATGGTTGTTGGCATTGACACCGCTGAATTGCGTTTTGTTAAAGGTGTTGAACGATTCAAAACGCAGTTCGACGTTCGGGCCTTCATGTCCGGTAAGTTGGATGTTCTTCGTCAAGCTGAGG
>JADGNO010000166.1 GCA_017883405.1 Occallatibacter sp.
GTGCGTCCATACTTACCGTTAGTTGACGCTTACCATTCGTCAGCACTAACCAAACCATGGACGCTTACCTCCAAGCCGGACTCGATGCACTGGGCGACGCCACTCGCATGGCGATTTTCCAAAAGCTCACCCACGGCCCCGTCGCCGTTAATGAACTCGCACGTAAAATGCCGGTCAGCCGCCCTGCCGTCTCACAGCATCTGCGCGTACTCAAGGATGCGGGGCTGGTTACGGACTCCAAAGTTGGTACGCGCCGCTACTACAAGCTCAACCCCGAGGGCGTTGCTCGCCTGCGCGCCCATTTTGACCAGGTATGGGAAAAAGCCCTCGGCGCATTTCAAATCGAAGCTGAAAAACCACCCGCAGGAGAATCCCGTGTCCGACCTACTCGCAGAAGCCGTCGTTCGTAAAAGTGTGCGCGTGAAGGCCCCGATTGAACGCGCCTTTTCAGTGTTTGTGGAGCAGATGGAAACCTGGTGGCCGGCCACGCACCACATCGGTACCACGCCTTTCGAGGCCATCTTTGTTGAGCCTCGCATTGGCGGCCGATGGTATGAGCGAAACGCCAAAGGCGATCTCTGCGACTGGGGCAAAGTCCTCAAGTGGGATCCGCCGCACAGTGTTGCCTTCAGCTGGCATATTGGCCCCGGTCACGACCAGTCTGACTGGACCTTCGACCCGGATCCAGCCAAAGCCAGCGAAGTTGAAATCAATTTCACCGCTGAAGAATCTGGGGTGACGTTTGTCGAACTGGTCCACAGCAAACTTGAACGTCACGGTGAAGGCTACGAGCAACTGCGCGTTCTCTTCGACTCACCTGGCGCATGGAGCGGGATCCTTGCCCACTATGCCCAGAAAGTTGATGGGAAGGAGTCGCAATGAAAACCGTAATCTACATCCGTGTTGCCGCTGTACTCACGTTGATTCACGCGGTCCTGCACACCATCGGAGGGGTCTTCGGCACCATCAGTCCCGGCCCCGAAGCGGTAGCCGTGGCCGCCATGAAGTCCAACCAGTTTGCGGCCATGGGCAGCATGCGCACGTTTTGGGATTTCTATATGGGACTGGGACTCGCCGCTACGCTGTCACTCACGCTTGAAGCCATTGTGCTCTGGATGTTGGCTTCTCTAGCACGCAGCCGCGCCAACCAACTTCGACCCATCCTGATCGTCTTCTCCCTCAGCTACCTGGTATTTGCGATGATCTCGTATCGCTACTTCTTCTTTGGACCGGTGATCGCCGAGGTTCTGATTGCCCTCTGCCTTGTCGCGGCTGCAGTCTCTGCCCGCGACAAAGTAGAAACCGCAATAGCTTGACGACACATCTGCGTGGCGATCAACTAGGCGTTGATCGCCATACCCTGCACGGCGCCGTATGCATCAAGCAGCGACTCTGACAGCGTGGGATGCGCGTGGATGGTGTACATCATCTCTTCCACCGTGCCTTCCAACTCAAGCACCGCCACCGCTTCAGCAATCAGTTCGGTAGCTTGCGGGCCGATAATGTGCACGCCCAGAATTTCACCGTACTTCGCGTCGGAAACAATTTTCACAAAGCCATCGTGGCTGCCAACGATCGTCGCTTTTGAATTGCCCCCGAACGGAAATTTGCCCACTTTAATCTCGTAGCCCTTCTCTTTGGCCTGCGCTTCCGTCAGTCCCACTGAACCCACTTGCGGCTCAGTATACGTGCAACTAGGAATGCGTTCGCGATTGATGGGCCGGAATTTTGCGCCGGCGATCTTGGCCACCGTCACCATGCCCGCCATCGCACCAACATGCGCCAGCTGCGGTAGCCCCAGCACGATGTCACCGATAGCGTAGATGCCCGGTTCGGCCGTCAACTGCTCGGCGTTCACCTTGATCAGTCCGCGTTCAAGCTCGATCTTCGTTTTCTCCAGGCCCATGTTCTCCGTGCGTCCGGCACGTCCCACAGCAACCAGAACCTTCTCCGCTTCCTTCACCTGCGCCTTGCCATTCGAATCGGTGTAGCTTACGCGCACGCCGCTCTCGGTCTTTTCCACCTTCTCCACTTTCGCGCCGGTGTTCACATCAATGCCACGTTTCTTAAAAACGCGCGCCAGCTCTTTTGAAACCTCTTCGTCTTCCACCGGAATCATTCGCGGCAGGAACTCGAGAATCGTGACTTCAGTTCCGAAGCTGTTGAAGATTGAGCTGAACTCGACGCCCACCGCACCCGCTCCAATTACGATCAGCGACTTGGGAACACGATCCAGCGAGAGAATTTCGATGTTGGTGAGAATCGTGGAGTCGGCCTGCAGCCCCGGCAGCATTTTGGCAGAAGAGCCCGTGGCCAGAACCACATTCTTCGCTTTCACCTGGCTGGCCTCACCCGTCGCTGAGCTCACATCGACCGTATGAACGCCGCCCTGCGCAGGGCCAGTAATGCGGCCGCTGCCTGCGATCACCGTTATCTTGTTTTTCTTCATCAGGAACTCGAGTCCCTTTACGTGCTTGGCGATGATGGAGTTTTTGCGCGTGAGCACTGCCGACCAATCCAGTTGCGGTGTGCCGATTCCGGCAATGCCAAACTCGGCGGCGTGCTTCAGGTGATCCCACAGCTCGGCGTTGAACAGCAGCGCCTTGGTGGGGATGCAGCCCACGTGAAGACAGGTGCCGCCCAGTTTGGGAGCGTTGTCAATGAGCGCGATCTTTAGGCCAAGCTCTCCACCGCGAATCGCCGCCGTGTAACCGGCCGGGCCGCCGCCAATAATTGCCGCGTCGTAAATCATGTCTGCCAAGGGAAACTCCGTTCCTGCCGATCTCGACTGCGATCAAGGCCCTCTACGCAAATAATCTGCCGCCAGAGCGCAAAGTCTATTTTACCGGTTGTCCCACTGAACCCCGGAATGCGCCCTGCACAAGTTCGGTAGCCCTCTGCTGCGCATATGCGTCATTGCCGAATGCGGCCGCCCAGTGCACATCCGGCTCGCGCCGGAACCATGTCAACTGCCGTTTGGCGTAATTGCGATGGCCCTGCTGCGCGGCGGCAATTGCAGCTTCGAGTGTTGACCCGCCATTGAGCACCGCCAACGATTGCCGGTAGCCGAGCGAGTCCAGCGCCGTCACTGCGCCGTAGCGCGCAAGCAATGCGCGTGTCTCATCCACCAGCCCGGCGTTGAATATGGCTGCGCAGCGCTCGTTCAGCCGCTCGTACAACTGCTGGCGCGACGGGTTCAGGCCGATCCGCAGCAAGCGATACCCGGTGAGCGGATTGCGCGCCATCACTTGCGACATGGGTTGCCGCGCGGCCACGCACACTTCAATGGCGCGGATGAGCTTGGGCGTGTCGTTCGAGTGAATGCGCGCTGCAGTTGCCGCATCAAGCCGCGTGAGCAGTCGATGAAGCCACGCACCGCTGTGCCGCTCATGGCTGCGCTTCAGATGGTCGCGAAGATCCTGCTGACGCGCCGGGCCTGCAAAAAGGCCGTCGGTGAGCGCGCGCAGATACAGGCCGGTTCCCCCGGTGACGATGGGCAGCCGCTTGCGTGCGGTAATGTCGCGCAGCGCTTGCCGCGCAAGGCGGCTGTACTCGCCTGCGGTAAATGGCTGATCGGGATTGGCAACGTCGATGAGATGATGCGGCAAGCGCGCGCGTTCTTCCGCGGTTGGCTTGGCAGTGCCCAGGTCCATGCCGCGATAAACAGCAACCGAGTCGCAGCTGACAATTTCGCCGTTGAACTGCTCGCCAAGCGCCAGCGAAAGTGCCGTCTTACCGCTGCCGGTTGGACCCAGAATGAGAATCACCAATGGGTCAGGCGCGGCGCAGCCGCCGTCCGCCGTCCGCGAAGGACTCATGGGCGCCACCAGCCGGGCGGAAAGATCCATGCAGCATTGGTGTGGAACAAGCGCCAGATCAAAATGGCAGCGGCAATCAACAGCAGTCCGAATACCTGGTTGCGCCGGAAGATGCGGCGCTGCTCCGTGCGGCGCTCGTGCTCAGCGGCCTGCTGCTTGAACGGCTTGATGCGAGACTCAACCATGGCGGAATTAACGGTCCCTAGACTCCTGGTAGGAGTAATCCACAAACTGCTCGGCGAACTGCCTCGAGATAGAAAGTTGCAGAATGCTTCCCTCCGCTATAAACCTAAACTCCTCGGGTCCGCGTCCGGTCGGGTCGTGCAGAGTGAATTTTGCAATCACGAGCGTTTCGCATGGCTGATCACCTACTGCATCGGTCTTGACGATCCACTTCATCATTGCGCTGCTTAAATACGTCGAAAGCATGGGTGCCCCAAAAACCTGCTCTACTTTTTCTACTTTTCCGTTCGGCATATAAATAATTCGACTTACAACCACCCCCGAAATTCTCGCAGCAACAAATATTGGTGGATAAACCAGCACATTCGAGGGATCTTGACCGGTTACTGAGCACCATCGCGGCTCCGCCTGGCAAATCGACACCAAGTCAAGAATAGCCAGCACTAAAAACAGGATCTTCTTCATGGGGCCCGCAGGACTCCATCATAATCGCCATGATAACGATTGATCGCCGCAATTGTCGGAAACACGAACACGACAACGGATTCGCCCGTTTGACTTCCCCTACCCACATTGCCGACCATTATCTTTCTGACTTTGGAGCGGTTTTGAGGAAGGTCTGCAGTCTATGAAAGTTTTGATCCTTGGTTCTGGAGGCCGCGAACACGCGCTGGCCTGGGCGGTAAAGCGTAGCCAGCGGGTTACTGAAGTGGTGTGTGCTCCCGGCAACGGAGGCATTGCCCAGGTAGCGCGCTGCATTCCCGTCAACCTCAAGGATGTCGCCGCGATGGTGCGGCTGGCCGAGGCTGAGCGGCCCGATCTCACCATCGTCGGACCCGAACTGCCGCTTTCGCTTGGCATAGTCGATGCACTCCAGGAGCGCGGCATGCGCGTCTTCGGCCCTACGCGCGCTGCGGCCATGCTTGAAACCAGCAAGGGCTTCGCCAAGGAGTTCATGAAGCGCCACAACATTCCCACGGCCAACTTCGCGGTCTGCCTGAGCGCGGCTGAAGTTGAAAAGGCGATCACTCATTTTCATGCGCCGATTGTGGTCAAGGCCGACGGGCTGTTCGCCGGCAAAGGCGTCATCATTTGCGATTCGCGCAACACAGCGCTCGAAGCCGCGCAGGGACTTTTCTCCGGTGCGCTGCTGGGCGAAGCCGCTCGGCAGGTGGTGATCGAAGAATTCTTGCAGGGCGATGAAATCAGCTTTCTTTGCCTGTGCGATGGCAAGCATGTTGCCCCCATGGTCCCCGCGCAGGACCACAAGCGCATTGGCGAAGGCGACACCGGCTCGAATACCGGCGGCATGGGCGTTTACTCCACCGACGCGCTGCTCGATCAGAACATGACGGACTGGATCATGCGGCACATTGCTGAACCAACCGTACGCGGTATGGCCGAGGAAGATACGCCGTTTGTTGGCGTGCTGTATTGCGGGCTGATGATGACGCCGCGCGGGCCTGAAGTTCTGGAGTTCAATGCGCGCTTCGGCGATCCTGAAACGCAGGCGCTTCTGGTGCGCCTTGAAAGTGACTTGGTCGACGTGCTTGAAGCCTGTGTTGACGGCCGGCTTGCGGAGACGCCTATGCGCTGGGCCCAGGGCGCTTCAGCCTGCGTGGTTGCCAGCTCGGCAGGCTACCCCGGAAGTTATGAAACCGGCAAGCCGATCAGCGGATTGGGCGCGGCGGCACAGATTCCCGGTGTGGAGGTTTTTCACTCCGGCACCGCCCTGGTAGGCGGCCAAATAGTGACGGCAGGCGGCCGGGTTCTGGGCGTAACGGCTGCCGCCGATTCGCTCCAGGAAGCGTTGCAGCGCGCGTATCAGGCCATGGTGGAGATTCAGTTTGAGGGCATCTACTATCGCCGCGACATCGGGCATCGCGCCCTCGGTCCTCGAAAATAGCCGAGACCGGTCTTGAACTCCATCGAGGGCTTTGTTACGAAGGGTACGGGCTTCAGCCCGTACATAAAATTCCTCAACATTATCGGGGCTTTAGCCCCTGAGGGTATTTCTCACAACTATTCGCGCAAAAAAACTGAGCCGGGCACAAGGTGCCCGGCTCAGACCACGATCCCCCCAACCTCAATGGGCCTTCGGGTCGTATTGGTTCGGAGCACCGGGCGTGGGAGTATTTCTTTCAATCTGCGTCCCGCGCTCGTGCGCCTTGGTTAATGCTGCGGTAAGAGTAATGCCACTGCCGGCAACTTGTGCCCCGGATGCGTGTTCGTGAGTCAGCGGGGTAGCCACCGTGATGGTGGCGCCGCCCCTGCCGAAGCTCACTGAAGCAACGTTCGCCGTCTCACCATTCGCTCCGTCGTCAAGGGTGATGGATTCACCTTCGCGGAAGCCCATCGGGCTGGCCACCGGAATCACCGTTGCGCCCGCGCTGACGGCTGCGCTTACCGTAGTTGCGCCCGCCGTGCCAACCGTCGCAATCGTTGCAGACTCAAGGTTCGCGCCCGTGTCCACAGTAATTGTCTGGCCGGCCGCAAAGTCTGTCATGCTCGACACCTTCACGTTGGTTGCGCCGGCCGCTGAGCCCACCGGCATTGTGGTGGCAGGCTGCACCATAAAGTCGGCACAGTTGCTGTCAGCGTCCGAGCCATCCGGGAACCGGCCTGCGCTCTTGTTCGTTGCGGTCGAAATGAAAGCCGTCGGCCCGAACTGGCCACTCACCGTTGGCGAAATCACGTAGCAGCCGTTGTCCCCTGTTCCGGATTTGCCTTGATACCCCTCGCCGGCCCACGGGTCCACAACACCACCATAGTTAAGGCTGTCCGCAATCATGCCTGCAGCGTCACGTAACACCATGTTGCCTGCGTTGTTCAAAACAGTCACGCCGTTGTAAGTAAAGGCGGCGTTAAAGAGCGCCGGGCCACCGAACCATTGATTCGGCGCCGTCGTTCCCTGGTAGCCCGCGGTCTTCACCGCGGCGTCGTGCACCACGGCGTTGATGGCGTGATCCCTGGTTAATGCGCTATCAAGCGTGATGCCCGTGCCGAGCGGCTGCACTGGCTCGTTGCTTGAATGAGGAAATGCTGTTGCCGGCGTAAAGCTGATACCTGTTCCCTTTTCGCCGAATGGCAGATTGCCCGCATGGCTGAACTGCAGCGGCGCGGCCAGGTCGAGGCCCGTGCCCGCTTTCACTACCCACTCCGGGCCATTGTGCGCTGTGTTAAGTGCCGGCACAATGTCGATGCCGGTGCCGTTCGGACCGCCGGTGCCCACCGCTTTCACCGTCACCGTCTGGTTGTTGGTGGGCGTGCCAACAATAATTTTGTCGCCGGCAGCGAAGCCGCTCGGATTGCGCACCTTGATGTTGCTTGATCCGGCGCTGGTGTGGACCGCAAGGTTGGTGTGAATTGCCTGCGTGCCCACCTTCGTCACCGTCACGGTCTCAATGCCGTGGCCAACGCTGTCGATATCCAGCCGGATCTTGTCGCCCACAGAAATGTTGGCCGTCGAAAACACCTGGAGGTTGGTCGCGCCCGCGGGTGCATCCAGCGCAAGATACGATTGCGTGCCCGGTTTGCCAACTTCGGTTACGGTTGCCACTTCATACTTCTCCGTACCTCTTGCCACGGCAGGATAAGTGGCGCCATACCCGATAGCGATCTTCTCGCCAACCACAAAGCCGGCGGTGCTGGTAACCGGAACGTTGGTTGAGCCCACCGGAACCGTCATCATGTTTTCCGGAACGGGCTGCCAAAGCGTTGTCGCTGTTCCCGCCGCAGAACCGAGACTTGCGATCTTGTGAGTCTCAACGCCAGAGCCGGTGTCGATCTCGACCGAGTCGCCCACCGACATTCCCGTGGTGCTCCTTACGTTGATCACCTTATCGCCCGCGCGTGCCGGCACTGCAAGTCCGGAGTCGGAAAGCCCCAGCAGATAAAAGCCGTGACTTGCAAGTTTCGTTCCAGCAGGAATCTTCACATCTGAGAAGATGGGCTGCTGGGTCGGGTGCGCGGTCAGCGTCCAGTTGGAGATATCTACGCTCGCCGCTCCCGCGTTGAAGAGTTCGATAAACGAGTCAGTCGAATTGTTAGGAGTCCCCGCGCTGATTCGAAATTCGTTGATCTTTACCGGGCTCGTGTTGCGCACCTTCTCCGCCATCGAGGCGGACTGGGCCTTGCCGGTTGTGGCGTTCGTCCAGCGCGCATTGCCTACCAGGTCGCCGTTGAATGCCGCCGGCCCTGAGGTCACCTTGAACGTCGCGCTCACGCTCGCGCCCGGCGCAACTGCATCGGCAATCGTTTTCGATGTCTGCGTCCCGCCTGAAACAACCGCGGTCCACTGCTTTGGCGCTGAGATGCTCAACTGCACACCCTTCGCGGGCGCACCTGTCATGTTGGTAAACGTCACCGTCGCTTCTTGCGAACTACCCGGAGCAAAAGTCTGAAGGCCCGGCGCCGTTGCCGTCTCCGCAGGAGGCGCAATGCTCACCGGCTGCACGTCATAGTGCGCCGCCACCACGTTGGCCTGAATAAGCTGGTCGGTTGCATCGGTCGGGAAGGTGCCGGCGGCTGTCATGGCGCCTTCATAGAAGGTGCCCTGCGAGCCGTTGCTGTTGTCGCCACCGTTGCCCAGCAGAATCGCGCCCTGCTTGCGCATCGGGTCATAAGTCGAGTCAACACGCTGGCCGTCGAACATCACTTTCAGTTCGCCCTGCTGCGCATCTCCGCCCATCGATGTCCAATGATGCGGCTCGCCCTTCGCCATCGCGGTTACAAAACGCCATGAAATCGTCGGAATGTTCGGGCAGCCCTTTGTTCCATCCGTATTCACGCAACCCACCAGGTTGTTTTCCTGGTCGGTCATAATCCACGGGCCGTCACCAGGACCATGGAACCATGGCGTTGTATTGCCGTAGTACGTGGTTTCCATGGTGCCGTTATCGTCATCGCGGCTGTCGATCTCAGCGTTGCCGTAGTCAAAGCAACAGCCGTTGTTGTAATGGTGCCCGTTGATCACCCAGTACTGCCCTTGCGCCTGATCGTCAACCGCCGTGCCCTTCGCGTCGTTCTGGCGAATGCCCATGCCCGGAACAATGAAGACGCCATAAGCTTTGTGGCCCATGATCGAGATCGGCGCCATGTCGGCGACGGGAAGATTGTTATATCCGCCCAGGGCCGGACCGCTGAATCCACCGCGCGGGGCCTGCACCAGGTCGTTGTGCTTGGGCGACTGGTCAAATACCGTCGTAATCCAGCAGTAGGTGTTCGCGCAGAACGCATCCTGCGCAGCCGCATCGGCATAACCGCCCGCATCCGGCACCGGCGAAGCAGACGGCTGAACAACACCAATATCCAGAGTCTTGCCGTCAGACTGGCGCAGCACCTGGTAAAGCGGGCCATTGTAGGAGGCGTACAGCGCGCGCGTCGTGCTATGAGCGGCCACGCAGGCATCGCCCGCCGCAGCGTAGACATCGCATGGACCCTTTGGTCTTGACGGTGCAACGTTCGTTCCGGACTGTTGCGCCATCGTCAACGTGGCGCCAACTACGGTCAGCGCTAGTGCGAGCATGAATGCAAAATTGATTTTCGTTTTCATCCGTGTCCTATCTGCAATGCCGGGATCTCCGGCGACTTGTTGAAACCGTTCAAGGGAAGCAATGCAAGTAAAACAAAGCGCAATGGTCATGTCAAAGCCCGGCCCAGAACGGCCTCCGCTCCCACGAACGTAACTGTGCCCCATTTCATGCGCGTAGTTTGCGCATGAGTGGGATAGCAGCAACTCAAGTCCAGCATGAAAAATCTCAAATCTGCGTGGAATTTCACCCTCGCTCCTTCACCACAACCTCCCAACACGGGTTTTCATAATATGCGCCTTGACAGATATGTTCAGCCGCAATATATTCGTCTTAGCGTATGTAAAGAGCGCTTCCAGCACCACCCTCTCTTCTGAATCGAGCTCGCGAAGGAGAACGCAATGGCCGAACACTACAATGTCCTCTTCCTCTGCACGGGCAATTCAGCGCGCTCCATCATGGCTGAGGCCATCCTCAACAACCGGGGCAAAGGCCAATTCACCGCGTACAGTGCAGGAAGCCATCCCAGCGGCAGGCCGCGGCCAGAGGCGCTCAGGCAGATCGAGTTGGCCGGTATGCCCACCGCCGGTTTCCGCAGCAAGTCCTGGGACGAGTTCTCCGGCCCCGACGCGCCCAAACTCGATTTTGTCTTTACCGTCTGTGACAACGCCGCCAACGAACAGTGTCCCTACTGGCCAGGCCAACCCATGACCGCGCATTGGGGCATCCCGGATCCCGCGGCAGTTCAGGGAACACCGGAAGAAATCGCCCGCGCCTTTCATAACGCCTTTGTGATCCTCGATCGCAGAATCGGACTGTTTGTCTCCCTGCCGCTCGCCACGTTCGAACACCTCGCCATCAAACGCGAAATCGACGCCATCGGCCGCTCATAAAAACGGCGAAACACGCCTCAGGAGGCCCGCAGTTGAAAAAGAGTCGCCTTTCGTTTCTTGACCGCTATCTGACCGGCTGGATTTTTGCCGCCATGGCATTCGGAGTGGCGCTCGGTTGGCTTTCGCCCGGAGTGGTGCCCTTCCTCAACCGCTTCAGCGTCGGCACAACCTCCATCCCCATTGCCGCCGGCCTCATCCTCATGATGTATCCGCCCTTCACCCGCGTCCGCTATGAGGAGTTGCACCTGGTCTTCCGCAACAAGCGAATCCTCGGCCTTTCGTTGCTGCAGAACTGGCTTATCGGACCCGTGCTCATGTTTGCGCTCGCCATCATTTTTCTGCGCGGCTATCCCGAGTACATGGCCGGCCTCATCATGATCGGCCTAGCCCGATGCATCGCCATGGTCATTGTGTGGAACGAGCTTGCCAAGGGCGACACTCAATATGCAGCCGGCCTGGTCGCCTTTAATTCGCTCTTCCAGGTTTTCTCCTATTCGGTCTATTCGTGGGTATTCATCACCGTGCTGCCAGGTTGGTTCGGATTGCGTGGCACAACCGTGAACATCTCTATTCGCGAGATTGCGCAGAGCGTCTTTATCTATCTCGGCATTCCATTCATCGCCGGATTCCTTACGCGAACCTTGCTGGTAAAGATCAAGGGCCTTGCATGGTACGACCGCAATTTTGTGCCGCGCGTCGCTCCCGTCACACTGCTCGCGCTCCTGTTCACCATCGTGGTCATGTTTTCGCTCAAGGGCAGCTACATCGTCCGCTTGCCGCTCGATGTGCTTCGCATTGCCGTGCCGCTGCTCATCTACTTCATCGTCATGTTTCTGGTGTCGTTTTACATGGGCAAAAAAGTGGGCGCGGACTACTCCAAAACCGCCACCCTCTCGTTCACCGCCGCTTCAAACAACTTCGAGCTCGCCATTGCGGTCGCAGTCTCGGTTTTCGGCATCAACTCCGGCGCCGCCTTTGCTGCCGTTATCGGACCGCTGGTTGAAGTACCGGTAATGATCGCGCTGGTCAATCTATCCCTTTACTTTCAGCGCAAGTACTTCCCAGACCCGCAGCCCGCTCAAATCGAAGGCGTTTGCAACCAGCGCTAACTTGCTAACTCGTAAACTTGTCAACCTGTAGACTCTTCCCCTCGTCCCCTGCCTCTCCCCCCGGTCCTGCTATATTCAAAAAGGAATGGCAACAGCTTCGACCAGAAACTCCGCTGGACAAAACTCTCAGCGCGGATTCGTTTATCTCCCCCTCATTGCCGGATGGCTCGTCCCCGGACTGGGACACTTCCTTCTACGCAAATGGATTCGTGGAGCCCTGCTGGCGGCGTCCGTTATCGGGATGTTCGCGCTTGGCCTGCTGATGAAGGGCAAGATATATACCGGCGGACAGGAAATTCTGGACTTGCTGGGTATGGCAGGCGATCTCGGCAATGGGTTGCTTTTCCTGGCCGCTCGCACCTTTGGCTGGGGAGCTGAACACGTGCAGGTGACTACCGCCGACTATGGCACCAAGTTCATCGTCGTGGCCGGACTGCTCAACGTGATCGCCGCTGTCGACGCCCACAACCTCCGCACCGGGAGGAAGCCGCTGTGAGCCACCCTTCGCACTTCGCAGCCGTCGTCCTGTTCGCGCTGTTTGCGTCCACGGTATTTGGCATCACACAGCGAGAAACTCCGCAACGCATGTTCCGCTTCGGCGCATACTGTTTTGCGCTGTTCGTCGGATCAGCCGTTGTGCTCAGCTGGGTAATGTATCTGATCGCGAGATAGAAACAGCCATAAGCTTTCAGCCCTCAGCTTCCAGCCTCATCCTGCGTAAGCGCACAGCATTGCTAAAGCAGATTTTCAATATTTGTGTTCGTGAACAGCTCCTGATAAGAGCGATCATTAGCTGAGAGCTGTCTTCATCACCGCTCCCACACCGCCGCATCAAACTTGTGCGTGCAGGCATATCCCTCCGCGTTATAAAGACTGATGGCTTGTTGGTTGGCTTCTGTCACTGTGAGCGAAATCTCCGTTGCGCCCTGCCGCATGAAGTGGAAACCAGCCACGCCCAGCAGCATCCGCGCCAGCCCATGCCGGCGATAAGCCGGATGGACGCACAGCTGGGTTATGTGCCCGCTCTCCTGGCTTACGCGCGAGCCCAGCACCAGCGCCATAAACTCGCGGCTTGTGCGGTGCACAACCACGTGCGATACGGGCGCAGAAAATGTGCCACAGCCCGAGTAGCGCACGATGTTGTTCAGGAAACGCATCGAACCATGCACCGAGCGGTACTGGTCGTTGATCAAGCTGTCGGGATGGTTACGGTACGAATCGCAGATGAGCCGCGCCGCCGGCGCAAGATCCTCATCGCGCCACGAACGCAGTTCCAGATCGCTCGGCAGGTTCGGTTGCGGCGCGCTCCACAAACCAGCAAGATGCTGCACCATAAACAGCCGGCTGAAAATATCAAAGCCAGCCCGGCGAAATATTTCCGAATGAGTTCCTGTCGCATGCAGCAGCAACTGCGATTCAATGCGATCCACCTGCGGCGAATTGACCAGCAGTTCCAGCAGGTGTTTCAGCAGCGTATCTTCAAGCATATGAGCCTGGTCTGTGTGCTCATGGCCGTGTTCCAGAGCGAACACGTCGCCGATCACCGCCTTTGTTTCTTCGTAAACGCAAAACACGTAGCCGATTACCTGCTCTGCCGCAACCGCCGCAAACCCAGGCAACATATGGTTGTCCAGATACTGCATGAGCAAACGCGCAGAAGCCCGATAGTCCCACTGCAATCTTTCCTTCCAGATCCGGCCTTCCGCGTCCAGCACGGGACGCAGCTTCGCCGCTGAGAAATGCCTCAGATCCAGGATCTCGCTGGAAGTACTCAATCCCATCCCCTTCTCCAACCTCTTTCGAGCCTTTTCACTCGAAACAGGATTGCAACGAACTTACCTATCTTGCTCCAACCAGGTACACGTCTAAACCCTGCTCCGGCCAGCTGAATACCTGCTCGTAATGCCGGCCTTCCAGATAGGCCTCCAAGGCTGCTTCCGTGCGCAAATCCACTCCGCCCCGTCCCGTCACTCTGGCTACCAGCAGATGTTGCTCATCGGGCACGCCTGCCTGGTCGTAGTTCACTACTTCGCGATTGCGATAGAACGAGATTCCATATTCAATGTCGCGTCGTACGCGGAATACCGCAATGGTCTCGTTCCCTGGTGCAATCGTCCCAAGCTTCTCTGCAAGCGGCCTTGCGGAGTAAGAACGATCGAGCAATTGAATCACACGCTTGGTGGCCGACACTTCGGGAATTCCGAAAATCGGTCCCACGCCATACAGAAAAAGCAATAAAAGAACCAGCACGGAGCAGGTAGCGATTCGTAGCCTTGCCACGCCGAATCCCTTGGTCACGATCACGATCAGAAGAGCCGCGCCTGCGCCCGCCAGTATCGAGGCAATTAAAGCATTAGACGGCGGCATGGTTTTGCCGTGTGCAATAAACCATGGCAACAGAAACACCGTGACCGACATAATGCCACACAATGCTGCGTGGCCCAGCAAGATCCAACGATTCAATCCGAACTTGCGGCGACGGAACAGAAAATCGCCCGTCAGAATCGCAATCGGTGGAATGGAAGGCAGAATGTATCCGGGCAGCTTCGACTTTGAAAATGAAAAAAAGACAATCGGGATCGCCGCCCAGAGTACCAGAAATTCAGGGAACGCATCGCCGGGGCGGTTCACACTCGGCGCTCCATTTCTGGAGTGGCGAAGGCGCCATTCGGCAACTGACGTTTGAATGCCATCGACAAGTGCGCGAACCGCAATCACAGTCCACGGCATCATCGCCAGGATCACGACCGCAAAGTAATACCAGAACGGCTGCAAGTGCTGATAGCGATCGGTGGCGAACCGCTCCAGATTGTGCTCAAGAAAGAACTCGCGGAAGAAGGTCGGATTCTGTTGCTGCACCGCGATGAACCAGGGCAGAACCATGGCAAAGTAAAGCACAATGCCAGGCCACCAGAACGAACGCCGAATAATTACCCACTCACGGCGCAGCAGCGCAAAGGCAGCAATGATCAGGCTAGCAATGAACGGAGCCACCGGTCCCTTGGCGAGCGTGGCGAGACCCGTAAAGAAATAAATATCGTAAAGCCAGAACTTCGAGCCGGTTTCATACCATGCGTACCAGCCAAGCAGGCCGATTGAAAGCGGCGCCGCCATCTGCATGTCAGTTGAAGCGCCGCGAGAAAAGGCGATAATGCCCACGCACGCGACTGTGATCAGGGCCGCATCCAGGTGCCCGCCGGGGCGAAATCGTCGCATGTGCAGGTAGATCAACCCGATCATGACGAACGCGAATGTCGTCGAGGGCAATCGCGCGCTCCAATCGTGCACACCGAAATCCTGAAACAGGAACATGGCCCGCCAGTAATAGAGGGCTGGTTTCTCAAGCCATGGAAGGCCAAAAAGATAAGGAGTGATGCAAGCGACGAGGCGTTCTCTAAGCGTGTGAGCGGAGTCGAACCGAACCAGCATTTCATGCGCAATCTGCGCATAACGCGGCTCATCCGCACCTACCAGCCCCAATCCATCTCCACCCAGAATCGGAGTCAGTCCATAGAAAAGGAAGAAAATAGTAAATATTAAAAAGACAGTCGCTTCGCGGACCGTCGCCCAATGTGGCAGTCGCTGGCGCCAGTTTTCGTGCAGTTCCGGAGCAGGTGATTCCACGTTGGTTTCCACTACCAGCAATTCTCCTGGGGGCAAGCCATAGTCATCATCAGGATGGTGCAGTATTGCTTGGAACGTTAAGTTTTCCGGCTTGCCGGGCGTGCCCTTCGAACCGTAAATGGCGCGAAGAAGAGTGCTTAAGCTTCAACAGGCTAAAGGCTAACAGATTCGACCATAAACTCCGGAAGACCTACATAGCCGGCCCCGTCCTACTTCAAATGCCGGGCGAATATGATGCCTTAAACCACGACTGGAAACGCCACCGCAACAGCCAGACGCAATTCACCCAGAATCTCCTCCAGGGCATGCCCAAGCGGGCCTTCCAGGGTGCATCCAGCCGCATTCCCGTGGCCTCCGCCACCCAGCCGTTCTGCAATGACTGCAACGTTGACTTTGCCCTTGCTGCGCAAACTCACTCGGATATGCTTCTCTGGCAACTCGCGCAGGAACACCGCCACTTCTACGCCGGCAATGCCCACCCCGAGATTCACAATTCCTTCGCAATCTTCTTCAACCGCGCAGGTGCGCACCATGTCTTGATGCGTGATCCATAACCACGCCAGTCGCCCTTCCCGCTTCAGGTTATTTAGCGCCGCTCCCAGCAGCATCACTTTTGAAGTGGTCGCGGAATAGAAAACATCTCTGGCAATGCCCACAGGATCTGCTCCCGCCAGAACCAGTTCCCTGGCAACCTCGAATGTGGACTCTTTTACCGAGCCGTAGGTAAACCCGCCAGTATCGGTAAGCAGAGTGGTATACAGGCAAGTCGCCATCTCGGCTGTCACCGTGGCATCGGCCGCCTTCGCCAATCTGTGAACCAACTCGCCGACGCTTACTGCGCCATGATCAATCCAGTTCAGTTGTCCGTATGCCCGCCCTGTCAGGTGGTGGTCAATATTGACGAGGTAAAAGCGCTCCAGGCCGCGCAACTGTGCGCGTTCAACTCCATCGCACTCCAGCAGAATCACGGCGTCGTAAGGACCATGGACGCGCAACGCGTGCCGTATGCTCTCTGCGCCCGGCAGCCCGCGATAAATAGTCGGAACTCTATCGGCGGTCACCAGGTCAGCGCGCTTGCCTAACTGTTCCAGCAGCATGCCCATGGCGAGCATGCTTCCCACCGCGTCGCCATCGGGCCGCGAGTGCGAACAAACTAGAAAACGCTCTCCCTTGCGCAGCACTGCCAGAATTGCGGCAACCGGGTCGGCGGAAGCTTGATCTTCCTCCATCGCTTCCGGTTCGCGCGGCTCATCTGTAATCTGCCGCGCACTACTGGATCGCAATTCCGGTTCCGAATTGACAGGCGGTCTAACCATATATGCGCTTATCTATTCGCTCTACTCCGCCCCAGCCTTCGCAGCAGAGGCCGCGCTCCCAGGGTCTGTAACCGGCGATTCGGCTTGAGCTTTGCGACGCTTGCGGGAACGGGTCATCAGTTCATCGATCCGCGCCTGGAAACGGCCCGAGCGGTCTGCAAGAAAACTAAGCTCAGGCACATGGCGAACTCCCATGCGTTCCTTGATCTCAAAACGAATAAAGCCTTTGGCAGCTTCGAGCCCGGCAATCGTGTTGATCTCGGCCTTTTCAATGTCCTTGACCGAGTTGTCAATCGCCACATAAACCCTCGCCGATCTTCCGCCCGGATTCAATACCACTTCGGTCACGTAGCAAAAATCGATGCGCGGATCGGAGAGCTCGCCCTCGATCATGATGCTGATTTCTTCTCTCAGGGTCTCAGCCACCCGGTCCTGATGATGTTTCCTTGCCCTGTGTTCCGGCATAGCGCCCTCCCTGCTCAGGTAAACCATTCAGCATATCAGAGGCGCACCTTTGGCGCGTCCGGCAGTCCCTTATAATTGGACCCTGACTCAAGCAAAGGACGTGAAACCATGCGCCTTAAGAATTTCGCGATTGTCGTCGTCGCATCGTTCTCTCTCTCCGCCGCATCCCTGGCCCAGACACTCCCGAGCGGCGTCGAGAAAGTGACTTCAATTGAAGGCGTTAACGAGTACGCGTTCCCCAACGGCTTGCATGTGTTGTTGTTCCCTGACAATTCAAAGCCAAAAATCACGGTCAACGTGGTCTACAAAGTGGGTTCGCGCAATGAGGGATACGGCGAAACCGGAATGGCGCACCTGCTGGAGCACATGGTCTTCAAGACATCCAAATCCGGCCGCGAGCTCTTCAAGGAGCTGACCGACCGCAGCGGCGGCAACTTTAATGGCACCACTTCTGAAGACCAGACCATGTACTTTGAAACGTTCAACGCCGGGGACGACAATCTGCGCTGGGCGCTGCAGCTTGAATCCGACCGCATGGTCAACATGACCATGCTGAAAAAGGATCTCGACTCGGAGATGACTGTCGTTCGCAACGAAATGGAATCCGGCGAAAACAGTCCGATAAACATACTGCGCGAGCGGGTGCTTGCTGCGGCATACAACTTCCACAACTACGGAAAGACCGTGATCGGCAATCGCACTGATGTGGAGCGCGTGCCGATTACCAATCTCGCTGTCTTCTATGAGAAGTATTACCAGCCGGACAACGCTGATCTGATCATCGCAGGGCAGTTCGACGAGTCGAAAGCCCTCGCCATGGTGGCGGAAACCTTGGGCAACATTGCGCGGCCCACGCGTGTTCTTACCCAGCCCTACACCGTCGAACCAACGCAGGAGGGCGAGCGTTCCGTAACGCTGCGCCGTGTGGGAAACGTGCAAGGCATCATCGTGGTCTATCACATCCCCGCAGCCCTGCATCCTGACCTGGCTCCGCTTGACGTGATGGCGCAGGTGCTGGGAGCGCCGCAAACCGGCCGCCTTTACAAGGCACTCGTCGACAGTCAAAAAGCAGTGGCCGCCAGCATGAGCGCGGAAGACGAACACGATCCCGGAGTGGCGCTCGCCTATGTGCAACTCAAGCCGGAGCAACCCATCGATGACGCGCAGCAAATTCTGGTGAAGACTATCGAAGGGCTGGCCAATGATGCTCCCACACAGGAAGAAGTGGATCGCGCCAAAGCGCGCATCCTCAAGAACATTGAACTCGCGTTCACAAACTCGCAGTCCATGGCCATCATGCTTGGCGGCTACGTGGGCGATGGAGACTGGCGCGATTTCTTTCTGATGCGCGACGAGATCGGAAAAGTGACTCCTGCAGATGTTGCGCGTGTTGCCAAGACATATCTCAAGTCCTCGAATCGCACGCTTGGCGAGTTCATACCCACGGCGACTCCCGACCGCGCTGAGATTCCCGCAACACCCGATTCGGCGATTCGCTTCAAGGACTACAAGGGCGGCGAAACCATTCAGCAGGGAGAAGTGTTCGATCCGACTCCGCAGAACATTGAAGCTCGCGTAATTCGCGCCACTCTGCCGAACGGTCTCAAGCTCGTCATGTTTCCAAAGAAGACGCGTGGCGGCACGGTAACGGCAATCGTCAACGTGCGCTTTGGCGATGAGAAATCGCTGTTTGGCAAATCCACGGCTGCAGAGCTGGCCGGCGCCATGCTGATGCGCGGAACGAAGACAAAAAACAAGCAACAGATTCAGGACGAGACCGACCGTTTGAAGGCTCAGATCAACGTATCGGGCGATGTGCAGAACGTTTCAGCAAATGTCCGAACAGTGGAAGCCAATTTGGCTGAATCACTACGCTTTGCGCGCGAGCTTATGGGCGAGCCCTCGTTCCCGGCAGCCGAATTTGAACTGATCCGCCAACAGCGCCTTTCCGCCGCCGAAGCGGGCAAAACAGAACCCAACAACCTTGCCTCGATCGAACTGAGCCGGTACTTCAACGCCCGCTACCCACGTGGCGATGTGCGCTATGTGCCCACGCTCGACGAGGACATTGAAGACCTGAAGAAAGTAACGCTCGACGAAGCAAAGCAGTTTTACCAGCAGTTCTACGGTGCAGGCGAGGGCGAAATCGTCATCAGCGGCCAGTTCGATCCTGACCAGATTAAAAAGCTGGTTTCCGATCTGTTCGGCGATTGGAAGAGCGCAAGCCATTATCAGCGGCTCACCAATAACTACACCAAACTTGAAGCCATCAATCACAAAATCGAAACTCCAGATAAACAGAACGCGATCTTTCTCATCGGCATGCCGCTCAAGATGAGTGAAGATGATTCGGATGCAGCCGCGCTCAGCATTGCCGGCATGGTCTTCGGGGGATCGCCAAACTCTCGTCTGTTCCAGCGAATTCGCGTGAAGGATGGCTTGAGTTACGGTGCCGGCGCCAACTTTTCAATGCCGGCGAAAGACGATGGCGGCCGCATGACAGGCTATGCTATTGCGGCGCCGCAAAACATGCCCAAGGTCGAAGCTGACTTCAACGAAGAACTGGCCCGCGCGCTCAAAGAGGGCTTTACTGCCGATGAGGTGGAGAAGGCGAAGAAGACCTGGCTCGATCAGCACCTGCAGGAGCGCACTGAAGAAGGACGTGTCGCCTCCATCCTGCGCGAACGCGAGCGCTGGGGACGCACGCTGCAGTGGGACGCAAAACGCGAAGCCGCCGTAACTGCGCTTACTCCGCAGCAGGTCAACGATGCATTCAAGCGCTTTGTCGATCCGTCGGCGGTCTCATTCGTTAAGGGCGGTGACTTCAAAAAGGTAGGCGCGTTCCAATAAATATCGGGTGGGGAACGGGCTACGGGGCCGCCCCGCCGCTCTAGACAAATCGCTTGCAAATTGCAAGTAACAGGTTTTAACGTTGCTTTATGGCAAATAAGGCGACCTCAGATCACCGTTCCGGATGTCCGGTAAGCATCTCGCTCGATGTTCTGGGCGATCGCTGGTCGCTGCTCATTGTTCGCGATGTTATGGTGCGCGGGTATCGCACCTTCCGCCAGTTTCAAAGCGCCGGCGAAGGAATTGCTACCAACATCCTGGCCGATCGACTTCACAAGCTCGAAGCTGCGGGCATCCTCACCACCGAACCTTCTGCAGAAGACGGCCGCAGCACGTACTACCGCCTTACGCCTAAGGGCATCGCGCTCGCGCCGGTCCTGCTTGAGCTACTCATCTGGGCCGGCAATCACGAGTCAACCGGAGCCCCGAACGCTTTCATCGCGCAGATGGAACAGAACCGCGCAGCCATCCTCGCCGAAACCTATCGTCGCTGGGAGCAGCGCGATCCCACTCCGCTGCTACCACCGTTCACTGCGCACGGCAAGTCCTCTCACGAGGAACACTCCCCAAAAGGAAAAGCAAAAAGATGAAACTCCATACCTACGTCAACTTTCCCGGAACGTGCAAGGAAGCATTCCACTACTACGAAACGCATTTGGGCGGCAAGACCGTCATGATTTCGACGTTCGACCAGCAGCCCGATCCGAAACACATTCCACCTGGACTGGAGCCGAGCGGCGTTCTTCACGCGCGCATGGAACTCGGCGAGACGTTCCTGCTCGCAAGCGACGGGCCCAAAGAGCGGGTGCAGCCAATGCGCAGCGCGTATCTCTCACTCACTGTCAAAAGCGATGCCGAAGCGGAACGCATCTACGAAGCGCTCTCTGACGGCGGCGAAGTCTTCATGCCGATGGCCGAGACGTTTTTTGCCTCGCGCTTCGCACAGCTCCGCGACAAGTTTGGAATCAACTGGATGATCCTCCACGAGAAGCCGATGCAGCGTCCTGCCTGATCGCATTCATGCTGCCCGCTCCACTGTGAGCACGGGTCAGCTTTCCAGATACTCCCAGAACGAGTCAGCCAGCTCTGCGCCCAGCTCATTCAGCATGCGCCGGGCGGCGCGTTCAACCTCTTCGATCAGGCCATGCAGATAATCGCGAGAGCGCGAGACGGCCACCACGCAAATGGTGGCTGTCTGCCACAATTTTGCGTCGTCCATCTCTGCCACTGATACGTTGAACCCTTGTTTCAGCTGGTCTTTCAAAGAGCGCACCACCTGTCTCCGATCCTTCAGCGACTGGGCGTGCTCAATGCGAACTTCGAGAGTCAACTGCGCAACAGGCATATGCTTACTGGATTAATCACCGCCAGTGTAAGCCCGTTTGCGTTCGGACGCGCGGATTTTTTAGCAGAGCGCCAAGAGCACAGCCGGTCCCACCCGCTCGAAAGTACCCAAATCGTGCAGGATTTAACGGCCTTGCGCGCACCTTGTCGATATAATCATGCGTTGCTTCCTCGGGAGGCATCGGAGGAAATGAATGGATACGCTTCTGGCTGTTTTCCTGGTGATTGCCGGCATCATCGCACTCACATTTATTCTGGGGAGCTTCTTCACGGTCAATACGGCCCAAGTGGCCGTCATCACACGTTTCGGAAAATTTCTGCGTGTGGCCGATGCTGGCCTCAACTGGAAAGTTCCATACATCGATTCCGTCACCGGCGTTATCAGCCTGCGCGTCAATCAAATCACTCTGACCATGGAGACCAAGACAAAGGACAACGTCTTCGTCACCATTCCCATCTCCGTGCAAAACCGCGTCAAGCCGGAGAAAGTCTACGACGCCTATTACAAGCTTTCAGATCCCGTTGCGCAGATTAAGTCTTACGTCGAACAAGTCATCCTTGGCCACGTGCCCGGCATGACCCTCGATGAAGTCTTCGCTTCGCAATCATCCATCGCCGCCGCGGTAAAGCAGGAACTCGATGCCGACATGTCCACCTTCGGTTATGAAATCGTGAACGTGCTGGTTACCGATATCATTCCCGATGCTAAAGTAAAGTCCGCCATGAATGACATCAACGCGGCACAGCGAGAGCAAGTGGCCGCCGCCGCGCGTGGCGAAGCAGAAAAAATCCTAGTCGTAAAAAAGGCCGAGGCCGAATCCGAAAGCAAGGCGCTTCAGGGCCAGGGCATTGCCAATCAGCGCAAGGCCATCATCGAAGGCCTCCAGACTTCAGTCGAGCAGTTCCAAAAAGCAGTTGACGGCGCCTCGGCAATGGAAGTCATGCAGTTGGTGCTGGTCACTCAGTACTTTGACACGCTCAAGGCCATCGGCGAAAACGACAAAACCAACACGCTCTTTCTGCCGCATTCGCCCTCAACCGTTAGGGACGTTTCCGATCAGATCATGAACGCCATGCTCGTAGCTCAGCGCGCCAGCTCCTAACAAAAATGGGCACGGCAGTTGATGTGCCGTGCCCATCTAATTCTGCTCCGCATTCGCTATTCAGCAAACTGAGCCAGCTGCTCTGCCCGCGGCGCTCTGGTAAACATGCTCACAACCACCATGGCGATCACGGAGAGAAACAGCGCCGGAAAAATGGCATCGCGCTCCGCCAGAATTTGTGGGAATCGTTCCTTCACGCCGGGCAGATCCCAAACCAGCGTCACCACAGTTCCTGCCGCAATTGCCGCCACCGCGCCCCATGCGGTCACGCGTTTTGAATAGAACGCCGCCAGCACCACCGGCGTCAGCGCTGCCGAATAAATTGTGTAGGCCCACAGCATCTTTTCAAGAATGCTTGGCGCATAAATCGCCTGGTACAGAGCCCACACTCCAAGCAGCACAACCGCCAGCCGCGACACAATCAGCACTCGCTTGTTTGAAGCATCCGGCGAAATGTAGCGCACAAAAATGTCATTCACCAGGTTAGTCGCCGGCGAAAAAAGAAAATTTGAAGCGGTCGACACTACCTCGGCAAACACTGCTCCCAAAAGCAGCGCGCCAATCAGCGCCGGTAATCCATGCCGCGCAGTGTACGGAATAATTTCATACGGCTGGCGAGCCACTTCGCCCGTTGGATAAAGTGCCGAACCGAACACCGCGATCGATACAATCAGCGTCTCCAGCAGCAGCGTTCCCAATATCCAACCCACAACAGAGATGCGCGCGTCCTTCTCGCTTTTTGCCGAGAAAAACTTCTGGTACATCACCTGGTTGCCCAGCATCAGCAACATGGTCGGCACCAGAAATTCAAGCGCCCGCACCAGCGTCAGATTGCCGAGTACCTGAAAGTGTGTCGCCGGCAACGCCGCATGCACACCTGCCCACCCGCCCGCTTTTCCCAGCAGCATCGGTGCGGCAATCACGCAAATCACCGTCACGATAGAGCCGATCGCCACATCCATATAAGCCACAGACGACATGCCGGCCAGCGCCGTAGTCAAAATCACGAAAGCCGCAATCATGTAGGTGCCGAGTTCCGGTGAAACTGTGTCAGGAAATATGAGATGCAGCACATTGCCGCCGCCCTTGAACTGGTAGCTGGTAATGCCCACGTAGGCGAACAGAATCGCGATAGTGCCCAGTACGCGTGCCGTCTGGTTGTAGCGCGCCTCAAGCAGATCGGGCAGCGTAAACTTGGCAAACCTGCGCGCGCGCGGAGCAATAAAATAAATGAGCAGCAAACCCAGCCAGCCACCCGCGGGTTGCCACAGCGCAGCAAAACCGTTCTTGTACGCATTCTCCGCACCGGCAAACAATGATCCGGCGCCAATCCACGAAGTCAGCAGGGTAAGCACCAGCACCACCGCAGGCAATGACCGCCCGGCCACCAGGTAGTCGGCCTTGGTCTTCACCTGGGATGTGCGGTAGAGCGCTACGGCCAGCAGCGTAACGGCGATCAGAACAAGTACAACAACGTAAAGTTGCGACATCCGCAATCTTCCTCAACCGGTTTCTTGGGACGCCTTGAGTTTACTGGATGGGCGGCATACCTTGCGCGATCAATAACTTGCCTGCTGAGCGATTTGACCCCCCAATTCGCAGTTGATAGACTGTAACTGCGGGGTGGAGCAGCCCGGTAGCTCGTTGGGCTCATAACCCAAAGGTCGCTGGTTCAAATCCAGCCCCCGCAACCATTTAGCCAACCGGCCAACCCTAATTAACCCTATGGATAATAGGATTTCGGGCTTTCAACGCCCCTAGGGCGCCGGTGTCTGGCTGCAGTTCCCTCCGAATTACTCATTCCCCAAAGCCCTGCGAGCCACGATCGAATTGTGCTTGCGCTTGGATTCCATAAGCGCATCGCCATACTTCGCCGTGGTAGAGATATCGGAGTGCCGCATCAGTTTCTGCTGCACGCCGATCGGTGCGCCCGCATCGTCCAGCCACGACCGGTAGGTGTGACGGAACGTATGCCAGCCTACGTTGTCGAGCTTGCTTCTCTTGGCGAGCGCCCGCCGCTCTATGTGCACAGCCGTCGTCTTGCCCTTCGCGTCCGTACAGCGCATGCCGATTGCGGCCCCGCACTGGGAACACGGAACGAGACACCAGCCCGCAGGACGAAGGTAATCCTGCTGTGCCGGGGAAGCGTGGAAGTGGCGGCCGGTGACCGGGCTCGTGAACAGCAGCTCCGAGCCTTTCGAACGCTCCTTCAACTCAAGAAGCACGGTTGCAAAGTCTGGATCGAGAGGAAGCTCATCCTCCGAATACTCGGTCTTCACGTACTGGACTCGGCCGTGAACGACGGCGCGGTCCACCAGCATGCTGAGAGTATCGAAGTGGATGTTCTCCCAAGGAAGGGCCAGGATTTCCTCGACCCGTAGTCCTTTACGATCGTGTAGCCACCGGTGAAACCGTGTTCTTCTCTTAGCCGCTCGAAGATCCGCTTGGCCGTGTGCCGTTGCTTAGCCGGCCTCTGCTTGTCATCTTCCAGAATGGCGTCGATCACGCCCACCCACGGCCCAAGCTTGGGCCGCTTGATCGGCTGCTGCCGCTGGTAGCCTGGCGGCACCGCGTACTGCAGCATCTTCCGTACCGTCTCTCGCGAAAGTCCAAACTCCCTGGCTACCGCTCTCTGACTCCGGCCCTCAACACGAACCGCACGCCGTACACGTCCGTAGATCTCCACCTGGAACATCCCTTCGGTGTTCCATGAACCATGCCATCAAAGCAACAGCTCACGAAAACAAGATCCGGCGGTGGACTGCTTTTACTCCGCCGCAGCGCACCGCTCACGCGGCGCACTGTGGCCTAGTTTTGCACTGGCGCGCATAGCGGGGCTTCTTTCTGGCCAATTCCACCAGACGCGTCCCCAGGTTTTCAATTGTGCTTGCGCCGTCACGGCGAAAAATGAACGGTAGCAAGTAGCCCGGTACCAAGGGCTTTGGAGTACGCCTTGCGGTTGCTGAACTTGCCGTGAGACCTCATCACGGAGAGGCAGCTGCAATCAACGGTGCGGGCAGCGGCCATTCACTCACTAGGAATAAGTGAATGGAGAGACGGCGACACCAAAGTGCATTTGTATCGCCAGCATCCCGCGTCAAGACGTGTCCTCCCCCAAAGTCCACGCGACGCTGGAACTCTTAATGCATAGCTCGAGAACTGCCCTGCAATTCTCGTAATTGAGAAGATGCCCTCAGATGAGTCAATCCCGCTCCTTTCTTGCGGGCTGAATCAATCAATTAACAACGAGTGTCATGGTGGTGCTAGCAGTCAGACTGGAATTGGAGCTATCCGTACCCGTGATCTGCAGCGTATAGCTCCCGGTGGGAATTCCAGATGTCCCGGCAGAAACTGTGACGCTGGTAGGCGACACCGATACGGAGAACCCCTTGTTACTGGAAACAGACCCACCACAGCCTGAAACTGCCAGCCCCAAAAATACAAGTGCAAATACAAAGGCAAATCTGCGCAATCTTCTGGAACGCCATCCAACCAGCCCGGCCAATAGACACCCAAAGGAAACAAAAGCTCCCGTGGCCACTGGGAGATTTCGATCGGAGGAAGTCTGATTGTTCAGGATACGGAA
>JADGNO010000167.1 GCA_017883405.1 Occallatibacter sp.
GCGCAAGCGGCCGACTGAAATCGAATACCTCAATGGCGAAGTCGTGCGCCTGGGCCGCGAACTGGGCGTGGCAACGCCGTTGAATGGTCTTATGGTCGACATGGTGCATCAGGTCGAGCAGACGGGACGGTTCTGGACGCTGGCGGAGCTTGGTGCGGCGATCAGCGCCGCAGCCGGGACCGCGCGCAGCGCGGCGTGATGCGCCGGGCGCTGCCGCTGGCCAGTGTCGTGCCGGCAGTTGCCGGGAGATTTCAACACAAGCGCTGCGGCCAATCGTTGCAGAAAGCAAGCGCACTTGACATACTATATATGACATAGGCACAATAAGACATGTGGCGCATCGAGGAGCACCGCCGGGTCGATAAGCAGCTCTCTGCAGCAGTCCCTCGGGAAATCCTTAAGCGCTACGAGAAGTGGAAAGACATTGCCAGACTTTCGGGTCCGCCCGGCTTGCGGGCGATCAAGGGATTTCACGATGAAGCCCTGTCTGGCGAGTGGAAGGGCTACCGCTCCTCGCGGCTCGGGCTGCAATGGCGAGTAATCTACCGGATCGTGGCTGATGCGCTATTGGTCCAGGTTGTTCAAGTCACGCCTCACGATTACAGGAGACCATGAAATGAAGGAGTTCCGTCCGGCCAAGAAACGAATCGAGGTTTCGGTGGGCGAGTCTGTCCGCATTCTGCGCGAGCTCCAGGAGCTGAGCCAAAGCCAACTCTCGGAACTGACCGGTATTCCATAATCCACCATTGCTGCCATCGAGAACGATCGAATGAATTTGGGCGTCGAGCGCGCCAAGGTTTTCGCCCGTGCTTTGAAATGCCATCCAACCGCGCTCGTTTAAGCAATTGGGTCTCAGAAAGTGGGGATTTAATGCGCTACGCCATTGTCATTGAAAAAGCAGCGAACAACTACGCTGCCTACGTTCCGGATTTACCTGGCTGTGCCGCTACCGGAGCGACCGTAGAGGAAACCGAAGCCCAAATGCGCGAGGCTATTGAATTTCAGTTGGAAGGCCTACGTCAAGACGGGCTTCACGTTCCGGATCCTTCGAGCCGCGTTGAGTATCTCGAAATTACTGGGTAATAAATAGGTCGGATAAGTGCTGCGCAATCCGATATTCGGTGGCCAAACCTCGGGTTACGACCGCAGGAAGGAAGAGCCCGGAATCCAGACGGTGGCACTGGACACCGGCTTTCGCCGGTGTGACGACTGTTTGCCACTTCCGTCATTCCCGACCCCCGTCATTCCGGCGAAAGCCGGAATCCAGGCTCGTAGGTGGGATTAGCTCAGCGGCTCTGCACTTCCTGCGGTCGCAATCCGACGTTTGCCCGACTTGATTGTGCGCACAGTTGTACATATAATTTGAGTCATGGAAATCGAATTTGATCCCGAGAAAGCCGCGACCAATTCGCTTAACCATGGTGGGGTTACTTTTGAGGAAGCGAAATCCGTGCTGCTCGACCCCTACGTCTTGACGCAGGAGGATACGGACGCCGAAGGCGAACAACGTTTTATTCCGCTGGGCATGGGCGGCAAAGAACGAGTACTTGTGGCGGTGTGGACGCTGCGCGGTGAGCGCATCCGCATCATTTCAGCCTGGAAGGCCAACCAACCACCACGGAGACGCTATGAAAAACAATTCTGATCCACTGTTTGAACGATTCGCTAAGCTGGATTTCACCGACGCCAAACCTGTAGCTGGCGTGCCGGCGCTTGCCCGACTGCAGGCCCAGCAAGGCGGCAAATCACGCATCACCATGCGGCTGGACAGCGACGTTCTGGCTGTCTTCAAAGCACGCGCTGAAATGACGGGTGGCAACTATCAAACCATCATTAACCAGGCCCTACGCGACGCTGCCCAAGGCATGACGCTGGCTGAAGTGGTTCGGCAGGCCATTCGGCAGGAAATGCACACAGCAAAGTAGGGAGGGTTAGTCCGTAAGTCGGATAAGCGCAGCCGCTTCGCACTTCCTGCGGTCGTAATCCGACCTTCGTCCGCCACCACTCAGTCGTAGTGATACCGACAAGCAATGATGACCAGATCGCCGCCGTCCATCAGATACACCAGCCGATTGACCTCATCGATCCTGCGCGACCACAGGCCGGAAAGGTTTTCCTTCAACGACTCAGGCTTCCCGGTGCCAGCAAAAGGCTCGCGCAAACAATCCTTGATCAGAATGTCGATGCGCTTGAGCGTCTTGCGATCCTGACCCTGCCAGTATTCGTAATCGTCCCAGGCGGCTTGCGTCCACGCGATACGGCTAGACATCAAGCAGCGCTTTCTTGGTCACCTTGCCCTTGCGGTATTGCTCAATGGACTTTGCAAGATGCGCAGCGTTGGCCGGCGATTTCAACAGGTGGACGGTCTCCATCAGACTGTTGAACGTATCGAGCGACATCACCACCGCATCAGGTGCATCACGCCGGGCGATCACGGTGTAATCGGCATCATCAATCACCTGATCGATCACCGCTTTGAGCCGATTGCGAGCTTCGGAAAAATTAACTACGCGCATAATCGTCTACCTGTTCAGTATATCGTACAAGTATAAACGATGGCGCCTAGCTGTTCAATGGAAATCTGCTAACGACGAAGCTAGCGTGTGTTCTCATTGGCCGGGCGGACCTCAAGGCCGCAACTCGCACAAAGCATCGCTCAAAACTCGCGAATAAGGCAGTTTGAGATTACAACCTGTTCAATGAGCAATTCCACGAATCGCGCGTAGTCGGCGAGAACGTCAACCGTGAGTGGCTTCTTCGAGCGCTTCAGTAGCCCATTGATTCAGGCTCTTGCCTGCGGCCTGAGCCGCGACCAGCGCGGCGCCGTGGACTTCTGGCGGGACGCGCAGCATGAGCTTCCCAGACGCAGGCTTCTCGGGACGGACACCTTCTTCCTTGCAGTCGCGCAGGAATTCTTCGATGCTCGTCTTGAATTCCGCCCGCAACCCGGCCACCGTTTCCGCGTGAAAGCTAATCATCGTGCGCAACCCGAGAATGCGGCCGACAAAGATATTGTCGCGCTCATCGAACTCGATTCTTGCGGTGTAACCTTTGTGCGTCATGGTGTTCATGGCTTTACTCCTATCCGTTCCAGCAACTCGCGAACCTCTTCGACCTGATAGCGCTTGGCCTCCTTGCCAGGGTGAGGGCGGTGGCCATGCCACTGCTCACCCTGCAAAGTGATCTTGACGCGCGATCCTTCCCGATCCTTGATTGAGCCACCCAGCGCGACAATCAGGGCCTCAATGTCAGAAAACACGACGGTCGCCGAGGTTGGGCGAGCGAAGATGGCTTGAAGCGTCTTTCGATGCTTGGTGTTCACAAGGGTGATGCTAGCGCTTTCTGCTAGCGTCTGCAAGCATAGAGTGATAGCGCTTTAAGAGTAAGCGCATTCTATGCGCGAGCGACACGTCAAGCCGTAGTGGGATAAGCGCAGCGTAACCAGCCAATGGGCGGGACTCTGGGCACGCTCCGTCATTCCGGCGAACGCGACCGAAGGAAGTGCAGGGCCCGGAAACCAGAAGAGCAAGGTGCACGTCCGGTGGCTAGCAAGGGGGTACCCTGATACCATTACGCGCATAAACATTGCGCTACAGGAGAAGAAGCATGGGTCTGAGACCATCTCAGGTGTTGAGCCAGAATCGGGAGCTGATTCGGCGCATTGTTTTCAGCCACCGGTCAAGCAATCCTCGTATCTTTGGGTCAGTTCTTCAAGGAACCGATACCGAAGTCAGCGAC
>JADGNO010000168.1 GCA_017883405.1 Occallatibacter sp.
CGCCGAGCATGATGAGCAACAAAGGCCAGAACAAATGCCAGAAGTGGTGAATGACGCCCATGGTTTCAAGCAGCGCGAGAGTGCCGATCAGCAGCAGAATTGCGGGGCCGCGCAGGCGACGAATTAAATAGTACTGGTTCATTGGGGCCCTCCTTTCGAGTCCTCAATCCGACGCACGATCAGCCACACCCCGAGCCCGATAAGAAGCAGAGGCCAGAAGAAGTGAATGAGGCGGCCGGAAAAGATATCCAACTGCCCCAGCAAGAACAGCACTCCGAGTCCAATTAAGACAATCGCCCCGATCGGCTCTCTGCGGCGCCAGCTCATAGGCGGCACTGGAGGAACCGGTGGTACCGGCGGAATGGGCGGAACACCGGGGTCAGTAAACCCGGAGGCCGGTGGTGTGAAGCCCTGGTAAGGGGCTTGATAAGGCGTTTGATACGGTGCCTGGTAGGGCGGCTGGTATCCTGCCGCGGGATTCGGGCCTGGCTGGTTCGGATCAATAGTTCCTACCGGCGGTTGTCCCATATTCATTCCCTGAGGCATTCCGCGGCCCACGCCGAGCCATGTGCCTATTTCGTTCAGGCCCAGCGGATCAGGCAAAGGACGGCCTTCGCGGCGAGCACTTGCGGTGTGATACGCCTCGAACACCTGGTAGCAGACCCAGCCGGCAATCAGCAGGCCGAAGATTCCGGAGACATGAGTGGCACTCACCAGCACAGCAAAAATGACTACGTGGATGAGTCCTTTGAGAAACTGCCCGTTGTACATGGCGCCCACGCCGGGGATCAGTCCCAGTATGGCCGCGACAATGGGGTTGGGCGAGCCTGCGGGTGGCATAACGAATGGTTGTTGATAGGTGTGCCAGCTTGTCCAGCACGGCTCACAAAGAATCTGTCCGCCGGCCGCGTGACGCACGCAGCTTGCACACAGCGCTTTTCCGCAGCTCTGGCAATAAGCGGTCGCACTTACGCCTGTGTGATTTACGCAGTCCATATTGTGCTCCTCTCTTCTACTTTCATTTCCTTCGTGCCGAATTGGAGCTGCCGGAATGCGCGGTTAGTCCCGTGGAACGTAAGGGAAGCTTCAACCAAATCAATTGAGTCGTTAAGAGCTGGCGAAACCTCAGGTTTACCAGACTGTTGTGGAAGGTCCATGCGCGAACCGCCGTCTTTGTGAGGTTGAGTCTGTTTGGACTCGCCCGGCTGGTTTGGCGCTGCGTTGTTCTGGGGGGTGGAGTTGTTATCGTTGCCCTGGTTGTCACCTTCAGTGGTGAGGCGCAGCTCGCGCATGCGCGTTTCCACTTCATACATGTAGCGCAGGTGGTCGTAGTAGCGAACGATGGGAACCGACGCGGTCATAATGCGCCGTTCCATGAATGAGCGAACTGCAGCGGGGCGGAAGCTGGCGAGTCGAAGCTCGTTGAGCCGCACGCCGGTGAGATTGAGGGTGAGGGCGATGGAGAAGAACGCCATCGCTGCGGTCATGAGCAAACGGGGCTCGGCAAAGCGGCGAACCTGTCCGATGAAGCCGGGCTGCTGCCAGGCTGGAATGATTGTCACTCCGCCAACCGGTGAAACCGGAAGCAAATCCGTACCGCCGGCGGTCAGCCCGAATCCCGCAACCTGTCCCGGTCCTGTCTGCGCCAGAATCTTATCGAGCAGGCCGGCCGGGACCTCTGGTTCCGGGGAGAGAAACTCCAGCCACTCGCGCCCACGGCGAGCCTCGTCAAACAGGGCTGCGCAGGCCCTGCAACCAGCCATATGGGCGGTAAATGTAGCCTCATCATCAGGCTGCAACAGCCCGTCGAGAGCGTCCGCCAAAAGTGTTTCCCATTGACCGCATGCTGGAGAACTCGGAAATTGTGCGCGGTCTGTCATGGCTACATCACCTCCCGTTTAGTACGTTCCAGCAGGCGCGCAAGTTCCGCGCGTCCCCTGCTGATGCGGGACTTTACCGTCCCCTCGGGTATTCCAAGCACCTGGGCGATCTCTTTATAGTCCAGATCCTGTAAATCTCTCAAAATCACAGCTTCGCGCAACTCAACGCTCACCTGGGCCAGCGCGTTCTGCACCATGGCGGCAAGCTCCTTCTGAGCAGCCAACTCGTGCTGGGAAGCGCCTTTTGCGGTAAGCCGGTCGATCGGCTTTAACTCGTCGGCGGCATCCCAACCATCATCCAGGGAGCCGGTTGCACGCTGGTTGCGGGTTCTGCGGAAGTTGTCGACCAGCAGGTTGCGGGTCATGGTGGTGATCCAGACCTGCAGGCTGCCGCGGGTCAGGTCAAAGCTGGCCAGGTTGGAGTAGATCTTGAGGAAGACGTCCTGGGTAAGGTCTTCGGCATCTGTCGGGTTGCCGGTAAATCGGTAACAGAGCCCGTACACACGCTTATGTTGTGCGCGGACCATCTCGGCCCATGCGCCAGAGTCGCCGTCCATGCAGCGACGGACAATCTGGGACCAGTCAACGTCCAACTGTCTCTCCTCCGTGCGCCGCATTCCAGTGGCTTGGGATATGGCCGTCGCTCCCATGCGGGGATTGTCACCGGAGGAGCGGACCGAATGATTGCTTTGCGTAATTTCGCTGGAGGACTGCCGGCGGGCTTTTTTCTCCAGCGCCTCCATAGTACGCCTGCCGGGCGCGGTCGGATCTACTATACCCATGATGCCCCAGCTCATTGTGCCCACGCATTGCATACAGGGGATATACGCAGGAATTCCCGAAATGGTTCCCCTCAAAGTCAGCTTCCAGCCAGTCCATGTTGGTGCCGCTGGTTTGCCTGTCGTAGATTGCGGCGCCGAATGCAACCAGCGCAAAGAAGTCGTTCATCTGATGGAGAGGGAGACGACCGATGGCAACTAAAAAGGCAAGCAAGAAATCGAGGAGCAGGAAGAGCACCCGGAAATACAGTGATGCGGCCGGCAAAAGCGTCGAGACTGAGATGAAGGCGATGAAGGAAGGCAAGCTGAAGAGCGGCAGCGGCAAGAAGGTTACAAGCCGCAAACAAGCGATTGCCATCGGGCTTTCAGAGGCGCGCAAAGCGGGTGAGAAGGTGCCGCCGAAGTAGGTTGAAAAACACGGGGCGCGAGCTGTTAGCCCGCGCCCAAGGTTTTTCCGGTCTCTGTTCTCTGCCCCCTGCCTCAATACCGTTCGAGGAATGCCGGGTCTACTGGGTTCTCGAACATGGAGGTGTCGCGGGTAACGATCGTCAGGCCTGATGGCGTGACGAAGTAGCGGCGCTTGTCTTCTACCGGGTCATAGCCGATTACTGTGCCTTCAGGGATGTGTACGTCGCGGTCAATGATGGCGCGGCGTATGCGGCAGTGGCGGCCGATGTTGACGTGAGAAAAAATTATGCTGGCGTCGACGTCGGAGTAGGAGTTGACCCTTACGTCCTGCGAAAGGACGGAGTTGTACACCGAGGCGCCGGAGATGATGACGCCGGCGGTGATGATGGAGTTGACGGCCATGCCTGAGCGGCCCGGTTCGCCGAACACGAACTTGGCCGGCGGATACTGGCGGACGCGCGTGCGGATGGGCCAGCTCTTGTCGTAAAGGTTGAAGACCGGCGAAACCGAGCATAGGTCCATGTTGGCGTCGTAGTAGGCGTCGAGGGTGCCGACGTCGCGCCAGTAGAGAGCCTGCTTTTTGTTCTCGTCGACGAAGCTGTAGGCCATCATTTTTTTCTTGCCGAGCAGGTTGGGCAGGATGTTGTGGCCGAAGTCATGCTTCGAGTCAGGGTCTTCTGCATCGGCCATCAACACTTTCAAGAGTATTTCAGTGTTGAAGATGTAAATACCCATGGAGGCATCGACCGCATTGGGATTGAAGGGCGAGCGGAAGGTGGTGGAGGCCGGCTTCTCCTGGAAACCGAGAACTTCGGCGGTGTGGCCCACCTCGACAACGCCGAAACTCGACACGTCTTCAGGAGCGATGGGCAGCGTGGCCAGTGTGACCTCCGCATGAGTTTCCTTGTGGTAGGCCAGCATGCGGCTGTAGTCCATCTTGTAGATGTGGTCGCCGGAAAGGATGATGACGTGCGACGGCTGATCGCTGCCAATGGAATAGATGTTCTGGTAAACGGCATCGGCCGTGCCCATGTACCAGTTGGCGCCGGTGCGCTTCATAGGCGGCATGAGCTCAAAGAACTCGCCAAGCTCCTGCGCCACAATGCCGGTCCACCCTTCGCGAATGTGCCGATTGAGCGAGAGCGCCTTGTACTGGGTGAGCACATACACCCGGCGCAGGCCGGAGTTAATGCAGTTGGAAAGCGTGATATCGATGATGCGGTAGTGGCCGCCGAACGGCACTGCCGGCTTGGCCCGATCGCGGGTTAAAGGAAAGAGTCGTTCACCCGCACCGCCCGCCAATAATACTCCGAGTGTGTCTCTCATATCCATCGTGCCTGCCTTTCACGCTCATTTCGTTTTCAGGTCCTTGCGCGACCGCGAGTGCCGCTATCTGAAACCGAATACTTTGGTGCGATACTTTCCAGCAACCGCTACTGAACGCAGGAGAATACCACATACAGATGGACTTGGCAGCCCACTCGATTTCTTTTCAACCGGCAGCAGCAAAACGAAAGCCGAGGCGTTTGGCCTCGGCTTTGTAAGATGCGATGTCAAGCTCACTGTGGTCTAGCGCTTCTTCCCGAACTTGTATTCCAGGCCTACCGAGATGCCGAAGTTCACGTCCCATTGCGTGGTTTTAGTCCCGTAGTCGATCGAGTACCACTTCATGAGGGCATCGGGCGTAATGCGGAAGACCCAGCGTGGTGAGCGGTTCAAATCGAAATGGCCGCCGATGATGGCGGTGGGCGCAATCTGATTGTTGTAGAATCCGACGACCGATGGCGGCTGACCGCGCAGATCGTGCTCGAAATCGCCGTACACGCCACCAACCAGCGCATGAGCCATTATGGCGCCGTGCTTGTTGTGCGGTCCAAGCCACTCAGGGCCAGCGGCAAAATAATATTCGCTGACAAACGGCCCGCGGATATTGAGCGGAGCATTTGGAGCCGCGCCGCTGGTGCCCAGATAGCCGCGAGCAGATCCCTCAATAGCCCAGTGCCTGGTCATCCACATGGAGCCGGTGAGGTCAAGCCCGCCCAGGTTGGAGCCCTGCAGCAGGGTCGGCCCGGCCTTCATGTGGTCATAGGCCATGGTCAGCGAAACGTCAAACTTGTTGTCGTAGCGGACCTTCGCCAGAGGGTCAACGGAGACGTACGTGCCGTTGGGCGTTGTCTGGTTGGGCGTGTTTTGCACGGGAGTGGTTTGGCTCGAAGAGCTCTGGTCTGCTGTGCCCTGGGCACGCAAGCTGGCAGCCGGAACGCACAAACCCACCACGCCGGCGATAAGAAAAACTGAATACCTTACTGGGAGACGCATCACTGACCAGCTTACAAGACCATACCGACAGGGGACAACGCGAAGCAGCCCCTTTCAAGCCGGGATTTCCGGCAGTTTGTCGGTGAAAGTCTGCGATTTTACGTTCAGATGCTTAGACGTATGGGAAGAGGCTTGGTCCCTTTTCGTTTGCGGAACAGCCCCTGTCGCCGGTTCTACAGCTCGCAAGGCTCCTGCTGCCGAGCCCAAATGAGGTAGCGTACCGTTTTCAGCGTCTCGACTGCGTTGAGCAGGGGCTCATTGGTGAACGTTGAGCTCGGCGTGAATTGCGGAGAAGCATGAACGCGAAACTCGATGGGCAGGCGCTCAAAGATCAAAGCGGCACGGGGCAGATGCGAAGCCGTGGAAACCACCTCGGCCGACCGCCAGCCATGGCTCTTCATAATGCGGACGGAGTAGCAGGCGTTCTGGATGGTGTCCCTGGCCTGACCCTCGACGAAGATGGCTGATGCCGGAATGCCCTCGGCCCTGGCCGTTCGCGCCATCACTTCGGCTTCAACTGAGTTGGGGCGCGTGGGGCCACCCGTCATGATGATTCTTGGGGCCATGCCGCGCTCGTATTCGCGCACGGCCTCGGTTACGCGGGACAGTTGCGTGGGCGATGGATTGCCGTCGCGATCGGCGGGATATCCGAGGACAATAATGGCGTCAAAGTGAGAAAGGGATGTGTTTGAGGCTGGGGCTGTGAAGCGCGCAATGACGCCCCAGGCCACCAGACCGACTACGATGAGGCACGCGATGAGGATGAGGCGCAACTTCCAGCTCATGCTGCGTCGGCGGCGGGCTGAGGAAGGTGAGGAATGAGATACCTTGCGCCGCGCCGGTCGGCGTACAGAAGTCGCGCGGCTTCGGGGCCCGGGGCTGGTCGAAGAGGTCATGGGGGACGAATTCTCTCCTCAGACCACTGTAACGCGGGGCGCTGATTGTGGCATTGCTGCTAGTCGAGCACCGCGGGTTGATCCCAGGCAGAATAGGCTATTTCGCTTAGCGGCTTTCGAGTGCGCGGGGCGGTCTCGCGGGAGATGAGGTCATCGTTTGCAAGGGCAGCCGGCTCATCCTGATAGCCAAGCGCCATTACGGAGCCAAACACGTAGCTTTCGGGAATTCCCAACTCCTTGCGCACGGCTTCGCGGTCAAAGCCGCCCATCTGGTGTGTGACCAGCCCGAGCGCCTCGGCTTGAAGCGTGATGCAAACGGCGGCGGCTCCGAGATCGTACATCGCATAGGCGTTGGCGGCGCCGCGGGAATTGACCGCGTTCGTCGTGCCCAGGATCAGTACCGGCGCTTTGGGAGCCCAATCCTTGTTAAAGCCGGCCAGCGCCCAGGCGATTTTGGCGTGCGTTTCTGAGCCTTTGACACCGACAATGAAACGCCAGGGTTGCGCGTTGCCTGAAGACGGCGCCCAGCGAGCGGCTTCGAAAATGCGCTTCAGGTCGGCGCGGCTCACGTCGCGATCGGCAAAGGCCCGCGAGCTCCAGCGGTCAAGAAACAGTGGCAAGACGCCTTCGAGTGCGGGCGCGTGCTTCAAATTGTTGACTTCCTCGGTGGACATCGTCATTGAGTATTGCTCCTTGGAATGCTGATCTTGACAGGCGGCGCTTTAGGGAAGCAGGGCCGTCTAGAGCTATCGTTAGATTCTTCGTGCGAGGCGAAGGATTCCGGACGATTTCAGATCCCGGTATCTGGCGAGTCGCACATGCCACGCCGTGACTGCACTAAGATGTTCAGTGATTCGTGATCCCTCACGAGGAGGCATTGAGATTATGGCTGCGCAGTTCTTTCGATTTCCGATTCGCATCGGCGTTCTGTTGCTGATGGCGACCAGCCTGCTCTGCGCACAGGAGACGCGCAGAACCGAGGTAACTCCAGCGCCGAACCCGGCAGATGACACCAAGGAAAACAGCAGCGCTGTGCCGGAAGTCTATGCACTCACCGGGCACTTCGATCGCATTGTTGTGTTGCGCTTCAAATACAAGACCGATCTGCTGGCTGGGCTGCAAAAGATGGCGAAGGAGCAGCACATTCAGAATGGCGTGATCCTCTCCGCGCTGGGCTCGGTGCGTGGTTATCAAATTCACCAGGTGAGCAATCGCACCATGCCGTCGCAGGACACATTCGAGAAGAATCCTACGCAGCCTGCGGACCTGGTAAGCATGAATGGCTACGTGGTGAACGGCAGGATTCATGCGCATGTGACGCTGTCAACTCCGGACCGTGTAATGGCGGGTCATCTGGAGCCGGGAACGACAGCATTCACGTTTGTGGTGGTGACGATCGGCGTAATGAACGATACCGATCTAAGCCGCGTAGACGACAAGACGTATCGATAAAAGACAGCTTCTAGCTTCTAGCTACTAGCTTTGTCTTGCTAGTCCTTACAGCATCGACAAGGAAGTCCGCGTTCTCTTCCGTGATTAATAGAAGAGGTATTTGCGCCAGCGATCGTCGCCGCGGCCGAGCATGCGCATGATCTGGCGGCTGGTGTGGAGCGAGAACGGGCGCGGGTCGCGCAGCAATATCATGTCGTCAATCTCACTCAGCAGGCGATTGCCTTTGCGGCGGTTGCAGGCATGGCAGCAGGCAACCAGATTTTCCCAGGTAGAGTTGCCGCCGCGCGAACGCGGAATGACATGATCGAGCGTGAGCTCGCTGGGCGGCAGCGAATCGCCGCAATACTGGCAGGTGTTGCGATCGCGAAGAAGAATATTCTTGCGCGACAGCGCGCGCGTCTGGTGAGGAATGCGCCGGTATTCGAGCAATCGGATCACGGAAGGCATGGCCACGATGCTGCGTTGCGCGTGCAACGTGAGTCCATGCTCCTCTTCAGTGCGCGCAATTCCTTTGAGCACAAGCACCAGGGCTCGCCGCGCGCCGCAAATATTTATTGGCTCATACGATGCGTTCAGCACCAGCACGGGCAATTGCAGCATGTGCATGGTTTGTACCGCTGGTTGCGCACCCGGATAATCCGCAGCCGCAGCTGCGGCCCTGGCAATGGATCGTTGTTTACGAGCATGAATCATAGCTTTTCCCAGCGACATCTCTTCTCCCGTTAAAAAGATGGTTGGTCGTGCGATGAAAACCTGCTTGCTCCCTGAGATGCTTCCTGACTGACTCCGGCGTTAGTACTGCCGGAAATATCGCTTGCGTCCTGATAAAGAACTGGGCCGAAATCGTTGACCCGACGCGCCCTTGCCAGAGTGGCCACCCATACCGATGCTGCTCCCGCGCCGAGTAACGCTTTTGAAACGGCGCGTGCAGTTGCACCGGTGGTCAGAATGTCGTCAATGACAAGTACGTTCCGATTGCTTACGGCGGCTGGATCAGAAACTTTGAAAGCTCCGCGCACATTCATGCGGCGCATGCGGGGCGTTAAACCGGCCTGGCTTTCTGTAGCGCGCAAGCGGACCAGGCTACTGGCGGCGAGCTTGAGGCGCCACTCCGGATGGTTCATCGCAAGCGATTTCAACGCGTGTGTTGCCAACACGCGCGCTTGGTTAAAGCCGCGCTGCGCGTGCTTGGATTTGTGCAGTGGCACTGGCACGACGAGCATTTCCAGGGGAGCTTCCGCAGCGAGAGTGCCGATGGCCGCAGCCAGCATGACTCCAAGCCGGGGAGCCGCCGCATACAGGCCGTCGTATTTGAGCGCGTGGATTGCTTCCTTCATCCGGCCTTGGTAAGTGCCATACGAGACAGCTTTTACAAATGCAGGCGGGGCCAGCCGGCATGGCCTGCAGAGTGCGGATTCCGCAGCCATTGTGTACTGTGCCGCGTCAATTGCATCTCCGCAAACGGCGCACACGTGTCCAGCGCTAGTAGGGAATTCTGACCAGCAGGCGTCACAAATTGGCGCGGGTAAAAGCTGCGGCAGAAGCGAGCCGCATAAAGCACACGGGGCAGGAAGGAGGGCACAACTCAGCGCATCCAGAGGACTTCGGAGCACGCGGGCTACTGCGCGCCACCGCGTTATCTCCGATGGCGGAACGTCGAACGTCAGTGAACCGGAGTCCCTGCGGAAGACGCACCTCACTTTGAGGCAGCTGAAACGAGGTATGCTACCTCACCCTTATGTTTACCCGATTGCCTTTTATATGGCAAGGCGGTGCACCACGCTGTGGCACTCCAACAGTTACTTAACAGGGCACATGGTAGCTGCGGCGTTCCACTTTATTTTTTATTTCGCTTCAGAGAAGGTGCTGAGAGTAAGGAGCTTATGCGGCTGCTCCGGAACTGGGATAAAGCTACCGGCTCGCAATTCAATGACGTAAAAACAATATATCCCCGCGCCGGGGTTTTGCCCGACGCAGGGAAGAAGTTCCGGCACATTCATTCAGAATGACCGGAAGAGTTGAATATTTGCTGCCTTAATGCGGCTGAATCAATGATGATGGCCGGCCTTGCGATCATCGTTTTCAATCGTGTCGCTTTTGTCATCGGTATGGGATGGCCGCGATGAATCAGTGGCGTTGCGCACTGCGTCCTTCACGTTGCCGCTGATCTTCTCTGCCTTGCCCTTAATCTGCTGAGCTGCTCCTTCAACCTGCTGCTTGGGATCGTCGGTCCACTCGCCAACCTGGCGCTTGGCACGGCCAACCGCATCATCTACTGTGCCCTTGATTTTGTCCTTATCCATTGCAACCACCTCCATGGGGTCTCTTGCTTGGGTCTGTCTCTTACACGCATGGATCAAGTTCAATCATGCGAAGCGTATGTTTTGCCTGAGTTGAAATTCCGATCTCAGACAACCGGTCTGCGGCCCTGGATCAGCTGGATCAACAGAACCACCAGCGCAAGCACCAGCAGAATATGGATGAACCCGCCAAGCGTGTAGGAACTCACGAGTCCAACTGCCCACAAAACAAGCAGGATAACAAAAATCGTCCAAAGCATCGTTTCACCTCCCGGTGCTCATTGCCACCGTCACAACAGATCACTTGGACGCTGCCGTAAGGTGCGCGGTTGTTCGCTTGCCGATGAATAGTAATGTCAAAAAAAGGCGAGGGGATAAGCGGAGGTGCAGATAACGCGTAGGGGAATTTGCGCAACAAAGACGCTGCAATCAATTCGGTCAATCGTGTAGTGCTCTCCCATCCTTCTCGCAATGATGAGCTGCGAGAAGGATGGGGCGCCGAATTTTGTTGGAGGTTGAGAGCGTGGCTTTAAAACACGCCGGCCATGTAGGCTTCGGCGGCGTGAGTGTTTTCAGACTTCGAACCGCACTCGGCCAGAACGACGGGCGAGAGCGTAAGTACCGGGCAATGCGAGTGTGCGAGCACTTTGTACACCACTCCATGACGAGTAATGGCGGCAAAGGCGGAAGCACCCTGCGCTCCAAGAACGATCATGTCCGCTTGTTGCGCATTGCTCTGGTACAGCAGCTCTTCAGTTGGATCGCCGGGCACCACGATGGTTTGAATGGCGATTCTCTGGCGCATGTTCGCGGGCACCAGCATCAGTAGATCGCTTTCAATCTGATCGAGCGACTTGCCGGCCAGCACTTCTGATTTTTCCTGAGGCTTGATGACATGCTGCAGGATAAGCCGTGCGTTATGCTGCATGGCCAGTTCTGCGCCGAACGCAACCACCACTTTGCTGGCCTCGTGCAGGCTGGCCGCACAAAGAATGCTGCGGGTAGCAAAGTTGCGATACGCGCCGTCCACCACATCCGGCCCCACGATGAACACGGGGAGCTTTGCGGTGCGCAGAACTGCTTCAGCTACGGAGCCGACAAGCAGCTTTCCAATCGGGCCCGGTGAATGCGTTCCCATCACAATGCGATCGATGCCGCGTTCGCGCGTGTAGGCAAGAATCTGGTCGGCTGGCAGCCCCGGCCGCACAACGACTTCGCAGAGGACGCCTGCTTCACGTGCTTGTTTAGCGAGCGGCTCAAGTTGGACTTTTTCAGTACGCGCGGCAGCGGCATAGTCGTAGTAACGGATCCCCGAGGTCTCCGATGCGGCCACCACCAGCGTGTCATAGGCGTGGAAGAGAATGAGATTTGCGCCAAATTCCCGAGCCTGGGCAAGGGCGAAGGCAAAGGCTTTCTGGTTGGCTGGAATCTCTGAGGCAAAGAGTATTGTCGAGGGCTTGCTCCACCCCGGCTTCATGACGGTTGCCATGGAAACCTCCTGGAGGTGCGTTCAAACTATGGCGCTAATAACAAATAAGTAACTGTGTCCAGCCGCACATCGACAGGTGATTTGACTCACCTGAACTTTCGATGGGACGGCCGGTCGTGCTGCGGCTTCGCCAACCCTATAGACCGGCAAGTCAAACAATCGTTAACCGGAGACAAAATTGTGGCTCTAATTCTGATATTTGTCCATATGGGCCGCGAACATTGGTTTTGGAAGGTCGAAATAAAGTGATCTGAATCACAGCCGGGCATGGTCGTTAGCTGTTCTCCTAGAACCGAATCGGGGCGTCCCTCCTGAAATTACGGGGCGCCAGGGCCGGCAGTTGCGGCACCCAGAGCGCGAGGATAGGTTCCCCACCCGGACCTGAGCGTTCAAGAGCGATTCCGCAGGAGGTCTAATGGAGCCGATGCATCAAATTCCCGCCCGTGGCGGGTTGAACTACGACGAAACGCCTTTCCTTGCCATCTGGGAAGTCACACAATCCTGTGATCTTGCCTGCAAGCATTGCCGCGCCGCCGCGCAACCCATTGCTCATCCTGACGAGCTGTCGAACGCCGAGGGTAAAGCACTCATTGACCAGATCGCCGACATGCACATCCCGATTTTTGTGTTTACCGGCGGCGACCCGATGAAGCGCAAAGACGTATTTGAGCTGATCCGCTATGCCGCAGACAAAGGCGTGCAGGTGGCACTTACGCCTAGCGCAACGCCGTTGCTTACGCGCGAAGCGATCTTCAAGTTGAAAGAGGCAGGCCTTGTTCGGCTCGGCATTTCGCTGGATGGGTCCAGCCCCGAAATTCACGACAAGTTCAGGGGATTGCCCGGAGCCTGGGCGCGCACCATTCAGGCTATTGAATGGGCCAACGAAGCGGGCATACCGATCCAAGTGCATACGACCATCAGCCGCCATAATGCGCACGATCTCGATGATCTCTGCAATCTGTTTGAGAAGCTGGCGATTGTCATGTGGAACGTGTTCTTCCTGGTTCCAGTGGGCCGTGGGCAGTTGGACGACCTGCTTTCAGGTGAAGAGTTCGAAAAGGTGTTTGGCAAAATTTACGAGCTCTCACACCGCGTTAGCTTTCAAATTAAAACCACTGAGGCGATGCACTATCGGCGTTACCTGCTGCAGAACAATCTTGAAGAACGCAAGATGGGGCATGGGCATCCGCACGCAGCAAAGCATGAGTACGAGCCCGGCACCCCGACGGCCGATGCCAAGACCCGCACCATGGGCTGGGCAACGCGGCGCGTAAACGATGGCAAGGGATTCATGTTCATCTCGCACGTTGGCAACGTGTACCCGAGCGGATTTCTGCCCATCCATGCAGGCAATATCCGCGAGATCCCGCTGGCGGACATTTATCGCCATGCGCCCATCTTCAAGTCGCTGCGCGACACGAGCAAGCTGGAAGGCAAATGCGGCGCATGCGAGTACAAGGAAATCTGCGGTGGATCGCGCGCCCGCGCCTATGCGGTTACCGGCGATCCGCTGGCGCAGGAGCCGTGCTGCATTTACCAGCCGAAGAACTGGGATCCGGAGCTGGAGCACAAGGCGGAAGCGTTCAAGGACGTAAAGTCAGAGCAGCTTGTGGTTCTTTAGGTCGCGAATAGACCCGATGCCCGCGGCCGTAGACGGTCACGGGTTTTATTTTGCACCGCAAAATACCGCATCCGTATGTGGGTGGAGGCATCGAAGAGCAGGAGGGCCTGCACAAGATGTCAAACGAAACGTTATTGCGGAAGCAACTGGTTACGCTGCTCACCGGCGCAGAGGCGCATGCTGATTTCGAAGCGGCCATTAAGAATTTGCCGGAGGAGCTGCGCGGTAAACGGCCCAAGGGCGCCGAGCACTCCGCGTGGGAATTGCTCGAGCACTTGCGCATTGCGCAGTGGGACATTCTGGAATACGCGATCAATCCCAAGCACGAGTCACCTAAGTGGCCGGAGGGGTATTGGCCTGCGTTGCCCACACCAGCAGACACCAAAGAGTGGGACAAGAGCGTGCGCACTTTTCGCAAGGATCTGAAGCGATTGTGTGACCTGGTGTCGGACGAGTCGACGGATCTTTACGCGAAAATTCCTCATGGCGAGGGGCAGACGATTCTGCGGCAGGCACTGCTGACGGCGGATCACAACGCCTACCACGTCGGGCAGATTGTGCTGGTGCGAAAGCTGCTCGGGGCGTGGGGTTGAAGAATAGGGAACAGGGAATAGGATGCGGAGTGAAGGATCATCTGTTCTTGCTTTTCCTTCGAGTCGTACGGCCTCTTCCCGAGCGGAGAGAGCGCAATTGACCACAGACGAATTGAGAACTGCTATTCCATGCTGTTGGGCGCTCTAAAGCGCACCAGGTACAGACCCGCCGGAACGCTAGAGAGGATTTGGCCATCAGAAAGTGCGCAGCCTGCCTGTACCTTCAGGCCTCCGTCAGTAGGGAATATGGCGCTGGCAATTGATAAAGGGCTCAGCGTGCCTTGTGGGATGTTAAGGTTGCCGTCACATGGGCCCCGATGCGAAAGACGACAGGACGAAGCAAGTAGAGAAGAACGACGAGGTACATCACCTCCATACCCTCGCCAAACGCCCACATTCCTGACGAAGCGTTCTGAATATCAATGATCTGCGCAGTCGAAACTCCAGTGGTAGCGGCCTCATACTGAATCATCAACGTGCGCTTCAGGACCATGGCCTGCCAGGCAAGCTCCCATATGATCGCGAAGCTGCAGGCTTCGTAGCCGACGCGCACAATCCAGTTCAGCTTGCCCAAGAACCGCGTATAACTGTCGGTCTCCACTTTCGTCAGGTCATCTAGCGTCGCAAGCGCGGCGAAACCGAGGGGACCTAATACCGCCAGAAGCAGCCATAAGTACGATCGCTTTTTGGAGCGGATTAGCAAAAGGCACGCGAGCAACCACAACACGCCAGCGCTCGCAATCGATACCAGGAAACAAAGGGTCTTCAGCAGGCTGAGCAAGTGGTAGTTGCGCGCGTAGTTCGGGTGGCCTGCCGCAATCTCGGGATTAATCAGATTGGACAAGGATCCCCCCAGCGCAAACACAAGGGGAATCAGCAGGAGCAGGACAAGCGCAATGACCCACTGTTTCTTCATCAGCTCACCGGCCGGGAATTTCGGAAGTTTCACCAAACACGCACCCTTGATTAATCCTTTTGAGAGTTAGCGTCCGCCGGACAATGCGAACTAAATATGGCTCATTTCATCAGCCTCTCGCCATTGGGGTCTTTTCGCAAGCAAATTGGCGTTCCTGTCGCATAGCCGCCAATTCGGGAGTGTCGTTAGCAAGTGAAAATGTCCGCTTTTTGTAGCAAGTGAAGTGTCCGGAATTGTTAATCATCAGTCGTAGTAGTAGAGGCGGTGGTAAAGTGCGAATCCCGGGTATTTTGCGGGATTTGCAA
>JADGNO010000169.1 GCA_017883405.1 Occallatibacter sp.
AACAGTTTCTCCTGGGCCATTGAGCGCGAGAACTTGCTCGCGGCCGCTGATCGAAGTCTTGAAGATGCGAACCTTGCCGCTGGCGATGATGTGCAGTCCGTTACACGGATCGCCTTCAGAAAACAAGAGCTGCCCGGTACTGAATAATTTACGCGCGGTGCGGGCGGCGAGCAATTGCAGTTCCGCTGCGGAAAGGCTGGAAAGTAGCGGGGCCCGTTCGAGAACTGAAGCCAGATCAATGTGAGGGGCACTCATCGCTGAAATTCTATATCAGCCGCGTTTGATCGGCTAAGGGAATCAGATTCGGTATCGCCCCACCACTCGGTTAATGAGCGATTTGCCCATTGTCTTTAAAGTTGAGGGCAACATAAAAGTTAGAGTAAGCAGGAATGCCGGCAAGATGCTGCAAGAAGCTTCCCGCGCCGAGGTGGCCGTAACCCGCGCCAATGTTGAAGTGGCGATTGATTTCGTACCACGAGTAAACGTCTGCTTCGTCGCCGATGTTTTTTCCGTAAGCCGCGATACCGTGACCGATCGCGGTGCCGGTATTGTTGTAGAGTTCATCGTTTTGTTGCGCACGATGAAAGTCAAGATACTGCGCTGTGAATGTCAATCGAACATGCGGGCTGACCGTGCCACCGACGCGATAAGACTGAATGTTCTGCCAGCCGAGGATGTCGGTGATTCCAAAGCGATCGTGTGTGGTCGGATATATGGAATCGAAGGTGCGATGCACACCTGCCGCTGGATTGCTGCTGCCGGAAGCATAGTCAAACTGTGCGAATACGCGCGGCTGGCTCCACCAGGATTGCTTCTGATACGCAACACCGTCGCTGGTGGCCCATGCGCGAATCGGCTCACTTCCCTGAGTTCCCTCTTCAAAGACGCCTTGAACGGAGTACTCAAACGCGGGATGCAACTGGCCTTTCCATCGCACTCCGAACGCGCGCAGGTTTTGCTTGCCTCTGGCACTTGAAGCTGCGGGATCGATTACGACGCTTGGCTGCACATGCCACAAAACGAATGGCTCCAAATCCGATTTTGGAATCACAGAAGTGAAGCGGCCGTAGATGCCATACACATTGTTGCCTTGTTGATGATGACTGATGCCGGAAGCCAGCGGATCCACTACCGAGGCGGCGAATACGCCCAGATGAAAGCGGCCATTCTGCAGATTGGTGACGACCGCATCGTAAGAGCGGCCTTGGTTGCGCCACTCGGAACTGGCAATGATGGTGTTGTTGTAGTTGATCAGTTGCCGGCCGATGCGCACACTGATGGAATGTTTCATAGGGTTGCCAAGTTCTGTGTACGCCAGTTTCAAATCCCATCGGTTTTCATTTGGCGGCCCATATGGCGGCTTCTGATACATCGGCCTTGCGTCCTGCACCTGCGCGGAGAATCGAATCCAAGACGCGGGGCGAAGATCGGCCTCGAGGCGAAGACGATTGAGCAGATAGCTGTCGTTGTTGCCTGGCTGGAATGAACCGTCCTGGTAGCCTTCGAAGCGAAGGCGCTCTTCCGCCTGAAATGCAATCCAATGAGGCAGACGCCGATCGAGGCTTGTCATGGGATGGAAATCGGGGAAGTCGTAAGGAACTGTTTTTCCAAAGGTTCGATTGGCCGGCCCGTTCAGAAGGCTGAGCGGGTTGGAGGCCGGTCCAGTAATCCATCCACCATTGAGAGCGCTGGAACCATTTTGCGTGGTTAGGTCGTCTTGCGCATGCATTTTGGACGCGGCAAACAGGATAGCAATCGCCGCCCAGGCGAACAGCAGGCGCAGTTTTGATGCGGCCCAATAAGCTGACTTCTGCGCTGACCTCATCCTGCTCCAGGTGAACCGGCAACCTGCGCGAAATTGCGCTACGCGAGGCGTGGGGAATCGCGTTCAGGCCGGGTTCTTTAAGTGTATAACCCCTGTGCAGTGGCCACTTTCGGGGTTCTGCTGGTGCCCAACGGGCGATCAATCTTCTTTCATTTATGTCGTGATACGATATAACTATGAATGCGCGCTCTTCTTCGCTCCAAAACCATTCTGTTCTGCGCTCACTCGCTGACTTTCGCTTCGAATTGCGCTCGTTTTTATGCTTCAGCGAACAGGCAGCCCTACGAGCCGGCCTGCAACCGCAGCAGCATCAATTGCTATTGCAGGTGGCTGGCGCGCCTGAGAACGCAACGGTAACGATTGCCTACGCGGCCGCCCGGCTCGGGCTGAAGCACAACAGTGCGGTAGAACTTGTGGACCGTTCAGAGCGCGAAGGCCTGCTGGAGCGCATTGCAGATGCTACGGACAAAAGGCGCATCCTACTGCGTGTCACGCGCAAAGGCGATAACGTTCTGCATCGCTTGACGAGCGAACATGCGCGCGAACTGAATGTAATGGCGCCCAGTTTGATGGCTGCACTTGAGCACGTAAGAGCGACTGCACATTTCACGAACGATGCGGAGGCCAGGTGAAATCGAAACCTTCTGCGCTCCGCGATTTTACTGTCGATCGACGCACCTGGACACTTAGCGCGGTGGCGCTTGGCATTGGCGCGTGTGCGGCAGCGCTGGCAGTAATCCTGCTGCGTGCAATCGCGTTGATGACGAATATTTTTTATTACCATCGCATCAGCCTCGCAATGGTGGGACCGGCTGGATCGCCGGAATCACACTGGCTGATGCTGCTGGCGCCGATCGTTGGCGGGCTGCTTGTGGGCCTGATGGCCTATTACGGTTCAGATAAAATTCGCGGCCATGGAATTCCTGAAGCGATTGAAGCAATCCTTTTGCAGGGGGCGCGTGTTCCTCCCAAAGTGGCATTGCTGAAACCACTGTCTGCCGCAATTGCGATTGGATCGGGCGGTCCGTTCGGAGCAGAAGGCCCGATCATTATGACCGGCGGTGCGTTTGGCTCGCTGGTGGCACAGTGGCTGAAACTTTCAGACGCAGAGCGCACAACACTATTGGTTGCTGGAGCGGCGGCAGGAATGTCAGCAACATTTGCAACGCCGATTGCGGCCATTCTGCTGGCTGTAGAGCTTCTGCTGTTTGAAATGCGACCGCGGTCGCTGGCTCCGGTGGCAGTGGCGAGTGTAGTGGCGGGAGCTCTGCGCACCTGGTGGCTGGGTCCGGGGCCGTTGTTTCCAGTCGAATTGTCTTCAGGCATTCATCTTGTGCAATCTTTGTTTGTTGCAGCACCGCTGGGAATTATTTGCGGGCTTGCCGCCGCAGGATTAAGCCGGTTGATGTACGGCCTTGAGGACGCGTTTGAACATATCGGCGGCAGGCTCCGCTTACATTGGATGTGGTGGCCGGCAATTGGAGGCGTCGGCGTAGGAATTGGCGGTTATTTTTTCCCGCGGGGATTGGGCGTAGGCTACGACAACATTGCCGAGTTGTTGCGCGGTAATGCTCCACTGTATCTACTGGTCGGGCTGCTGGCTGCTAAATCGCTCATGTGGGCCTTCTCGCTCAGTTCAGGAACTTCGGGCGGCGTGCTGGCTCCATTGCTGATGATTGGCGCGGCGATTGGCGAATCGCTGGCCCGCCTGGGACATATGCCTGGCGAAACGCAAGCGCTGTGGGCGCTGTTGGGCATGGGCTCCATGCTGGCCGGAGCGCTGGGTGTGCCGCTTACAGCCATTTTATTTTCACTGGAGCTTACACACGCTTTACCGGCACTGTTGCCGCTGGTACTGGCCTGCACGGCCTCGTATCTGGTTACGTCACTGGTGATGCCGCGCTCTATTTTGACGGAGAAGCTGAGTCGCCGGGGATATCACCTGTCGCGCGAATATGGAGTGGACCCGCTGGAGATTGTGACGGTGGCCGAGGTGATGACTCCAGTACCCGAACATGAGCACACCAAGGCGCCCACGACCGATGAATTGCAGCAGTCGATCGCCTACTCTGATGAGACTTGCCGGTCGGTTGCGGAGCAGATGGCGACCACCGGAGTGCTCAGCCTGATGGTTGTCGATCGCGAAAGCGGAGAGTATTGCGGCACCGTGGGCGCCACTGAACTGTTGACTGGACGGAAGCGTGCGGTCCTTCGGGAATCGGAGCGCCGCATCGCGTTTCTACCCAAGTCGCCAGAACCCATTGAGCGAAGCCCATTCTAACTGCACCAAGGACCCCTGCAATGCGCCATGACGGCCGCACTTGTGCATGAATTCACTGCAATGATAAGCTGCGTGGTTCATTGAGAACCATGAACCAGCTTGGGCCTATTTCAGGCAGTTAGAAGTGAGGTTGCCTGAAATTTTGACCCAGGGACCGTGCCGATAGGGGGGCACGTCCGTGCAAGAAATCGAGCGCCTTCCAGAAAATGCCTACGTCCCATTAAAAGCCGGCGATACTTATTGTCCCATCGTATCTCCGAAGGCCGCGCAGCCAGAGTTAACGGCGCGCTCCATCTTCTGGGGCGTTTTCTTTTGCATTATTTTCAGCATCGCATCGGCTTACTCCGGACTAAAAGTTGGGCAGGGGATGGAAGCGGCTATTCCCATCTCCATTTTGGCGATCGGCTTGGCGCGCACATTTAAACGCCGTTCGAGCGTGCTTGAAAACATCATTATCATCGGCATTGGCAGCGCGTCGGGCAGCGTGGTAGCGGGAGCCATCTTTACCTTGCCAGCGCTTTACATTCTGCATCTCGATCCTCACCCTGTGCAGACAATTTTTATTTGCCTGGCGGGCGGCTGCCTGGGTGTGTTGTTCCTGATACCGTTGCGGCGATACTTTGTGCGCGAGATGCATGGGCAACTTCCCTTCCCTGAAGCGACCGCAATTACAGAAGTGCTGGTGACCGGCGAGAAGGGCGGCACACAGGCGAAGCTGCTGTTGCAGGCGACGTGTATTGCCGGCGTGTACGACTTCTTCGTAACTACATTTCATGTGTGGAAGGAATATATCGACCTGCAGTTTGTGCCGGTGATTAAAACGCTGGCCGATCGTGGGCGCATGGTTTTCAATTTCGACGCAGTGGGCTTCATTCTTGGACTTGGCTACGTGATGGGACTGCGCAGCGCGATTATTTTTTGCGCGGGCGGAATATGCGCAAGCTTCGTGCTGGTGCCGCTGATCTGGTTTGTCGGTAGCCATATTGACATAGCGGTATACCCTGCTGTGGTGCCGATTGCAAAAATGTCTGCGACGGAGATCTATCGCAATTATGTGCGCTTTATCGGCGTAGGCGCGATTGCTACCGCGGGGATCGTGGGCGTTTTTAAATCTCTGCGGGTGATCGCCGGATCGTTCGGCATTGCGCTGCGCGCATTTCGTTACGGCGAAGCACCGCAGACCGAACGCACGGATCGTGACATTCCGATTCTTTCAATTCTTTTAGGTATTGTGGGTGGCGCACTGCTGGTTGGCATTTTCTTTGGGCAGTTGCAGGTGTCGTGGAAAGTGCTGGCGATGGGGCTTTTGCTGACGCTGGTGTTCTCGTTCTTCTTTACGTCAGTGGCGGCGAATGCGATTGCTACCACGGCAAACAATCCGGCATCGGGCATGACAATGCTGACGTTGATTGTGTCGTCAGTGGTGCTGTTGAAGTTTGGCTTATCCGGTACGACAGGCATGTTTTTTGTGATGGCAATCGCCGGCATGGTGTGCACGGCATTATGCGTCTCAGGCCAGGCAATTACCGACCTGAAAACGGGATACTGGATTGGCTCGACTCCTTCGGCTCAGGAGAAGGTGAAGTTTCTCGGCGTGATTGCGGCGGCCATTACTGCAGGACTGATCATCGTTATGCTGGCACAGACATTCCAGTTTGGAGAAGCGGCGCCAGGAGACACGCGGCCAATTCTTGCATCGCCGCAGGCATCGATCATGAAGGCGCTGGTTGTGGGATTCATGAGCCGCCAGCCGGTGGCGTATCTGCTGTTTGGCATCGGCGCCATGATTACGCTGGTGATGGAGATGCTGGGCAAGTCGTCGCTTGTATTCGCACTTGGACTCTACCTGCCGCTTGGTTTGACTTCGCCTATACTTGCTGGAGGTTTTCTGTCGCATTTTGTAAACAAGAGAGCGGAGAAAACGGGTGGCGAGCGCGGCAGGAACATACGCGAACGGGGCGTGATTCTGGCTTCCGGTTTAATGGCGGGAGGCGCGCTGGGAGGGGTACTTGGCGCGTCATTGCGGCTGATTCCGGGTTTCCGCGAGACGCTTGTATGCACG
>JADGNO010000170.1 GCA_017883405.1 Occallatibacter sp.
CCGCATCGATTAGGTGGGTTGCGCCAAGCTGCGTCGCATAGGCCAGTCCGTCGGCCAGCACCAGCCGGCCTTCCGCGTCGGTGTTGATAATTTCGATTGTTTTTCCGGACATGGCTGTCTGCACGTCGCCAGGTTTCTGAGCATTTCCGTCCGGCATGTTCTCGGCTGCGCAGACAATTCCGATCACGCGCACCTTTGGCTTGAGCAAGGCGATTGCACGCATGGCACCGATCATGGCTGCTCCTCCCGCCATGTCATATTTCATTTTCTCCATGTTGTCTGAGGGCTTGATCGAGATGCCGCCGGTATCAAACGTAATTCCCTTGCCTACCAATCCCAGCACCGGCCCGTCTTTCACGCCCTCGGGCTCATAGCGCATTACGATCAGCGCCGGCGGCTCTGCCGAACCCTGCGACACGCTCCAGAACGCACCCATCTTCAGCTCATGCAGCTTGTCGGTCGAATAAACCTCGCACGCAATGCCGACTTCTTTAGCCATGGCTGCTGCCCGCTGACCAAGCACCGTCGGCGTGAGCTTGTTGCCCGGCTCGTTTACCAGCGAGCGAGTCAGGTTCTGGCTTTCGCCTACGACCACGCCTTCAGCGAATGCCGCCTGCAAAGTCTTTTGATCGGCGCCGGACGGGGAAGCGACCGTGAAGGTCTGCACACTTTGATCCTTGCGGTCACTCTTGTAGGTATCGGGATCGAAATCGCCAACAAATGCGCCTTCTGCCGCGGCGCGGGTACATGCCGCAACCGGCAGGGTGTCCCCTTCCGGCAGCGCAAAGGCCACCTCCCGGATTCCGCGCGGCTTGGCGAACCGTACCGCCGTTCCCGCAGCATTCCGCACATGATGGATGTTGGTCTTGCCGAACTTACCTATTCCCACCAGGAGAAGCCGCTTGGCTGCCAGGCCGGCTGGGGCGTGCAGCAGAAGCGTTTCATTGGCGCCCGCCTTGTACTCACCGCTGGCCAGCACCGCCTCGGCCGCAGCCTTCACTGCCGGGTCGGACGTAAGTAGCAAGGGCTGTGGCTTGGCGTCCGGACCTTTGCCGGTCTGGGTGTCGGCGGCCAGCACGGCCAGCAATTCAGTCTTGATCTCAGGGAGCTTTGCAAAAACCAGTTCAGTCCGCATATTTTTATATTCTTTCACCGCAGCCCGAGCTCAGGGCAAACACCAGGCGCGGTTCCCTGAGTCTTGCATTTAAGGGAATACCAATAAACCCGCATTCCAGCACGAAAGAGCTGAAAGCTGATGGCTGAAAGCTGCTTTTTCACCGCCCCATGCGGTGTTTGCTGGCGCTAATGGCAGACCGGGCTTCTTTGTCTGCCTCGCGGCGGCGCTCGGTTTCGCGCTTATCCCAGTCCTGCTTGCCCTTCGCTACTGCCAGCTCGCACTTCACTCGGCCGTTTCGAAAATAAAGCCGTGTGGGGATGAGCGTGTGGCCCTTAATCTGCGTCTTCGACAGTAGCTTGCGAACCTCTTCGCGGTGCAGCAACAGTTTGCGGGTCCGTGTTTCGTCGTGGTTGGCGATATTCCCGTGAGAATAAGGCCCTATATGCATATTCAGCAAAAAAGCCTCGCCGTCCTTCACCAATCCATACGCATCCCGCAAATTGGCCTGCCCCTGTCGAATGGACTTCACTTCGGTGCCTCGAAGGGCAATTCCGGCTTCAAATTTCTCCAGGAGAAAGTAATTATGGCCTGCGATCCGGTTTTGGGCTGCATCCCGCTCCCCGGCAGCCACAGGATCGCGCGGCCGCGCCGGCTTTTTAGGGCTTGCGGCATCTTTGGCAACGATTGTGTGACTGGTTTGGCGCGCCATTGGGAAATTCCCTCAATTCCTAGTATCGCATTTACCGTTAATCCGACCATTGAAGGGCTTTGCTAAAATGAGGCGTTGTCGGTTGAAGCAAATCACCGTAGGCAATAACGTGAAGATCCGCGTCCTGGGCAGCCGAGGCGGCCCGCAAGGGCCTACCGGAGCATCTCTGCCGGTTGAGACGCCGGGGAGTTCGATGAACAGCCGCGCTCATGCTCCGGTTTTAACCGGAACCAATCTTTCCCGAGTCCTCTTCAGTTCCGCGCGCTGCCGCACCATTGTGCGCTGTCGCGCCGCAGCGCGCTCCGGCGTGGTTGCGCTCATTGCCGCGCTTGCGCTTTCTTTCGCGGGCAGCGCTCGCCTCCACGCTCAATCTGCCAACTCGCTTTTCAAGAGCGGACAGAACGCCGAAGCGCACGAGGACTACGACGCCGCATTCGACTTCTACCAAAAAGCCAATGCCAAGAACCCGCGCGACATCACCTATCGCATTGCGCTCTTCCGGGTTCGTACTTCCGCAGCTGGAGCGCACGTGACCAATGGACGCAAGCTGCTACAGGATGGCAACGAAGACGGTGCGCTGGCTCAGTTCCTACACGCCGCTGCCCTCGATCCCAGCAACGAGGTGGCCACCCAGGAAATTCGCAAGCTGCAATCAAGAAAGAATCCGTCCGCGGTACCTCCTGAGGCCGCCATACCGCAGGCGGAAGGCGAGCAACAGGAAGTGGAAAACATGGGCGCGCCGATCGTGCTCAAACCGGTTACAAACGAGCCGCTCACTTTGCATATGACTGAAGATGCAAAGGTCGTATACGAAGCAATCGGCAAAGCGGCCGGCGTTAACGTGCTGTTCGATCCCGATTACAACTCGAAACGCATCCAGGTTGACTTGAACAACGTTTCGCTGATGGATGCGCTGCGCATCGTCGGCACCATGTCCAGCACGTTCTGGCGGCCCATCACCGCCAACACGATCTTTGTCGCTCAAAACACGCGCATCAAGCGCACCGAGCTCGACTCGCAGGCAGTCCAGACGTTTTATCTGAGTAACGCATGGCAGCAGAACGATCTGAACGATGTTCAGACCGCGCTTCGCAACGTGATCACAAACGCCAAGTTCTTCGGCGTCGCCAGCCAGAATGCCATCGTGATGCGCGGCACGCCCGATGAAATCCTGCTGGCGCAAAAAATTATCGGCGACCTTGACAAGGCGCGCGCCGAAGTCGTCGTAGACATCGCGGTCATGGAAGTGAGCAAGAACTGGGAGAGGAACCTCGGCATTGCCTGGCCCGGAAGCTTCGGTATCGCCCTGCAGCCGCCTTGTACCAGTACTTCGGGATCCACCAACTGCAGTTCCGGTTCCGGTAGCGGCAGCACCACCGTTTCGCCAACGCTCTATGACCTGGCACATCTCAAGGCCAGCAACTTCGCCGTCACGGTAGGCTCGGCGACGCTGAATCTGCTACTCACAAACTCCAACACCAGGGTGTTGCAGAGCCCGCGTATTCGCGCAACCGACGACCAGAAAGCCAGCATGAAGATCGGCTCGCGTATTCCGGTGGCCACCGGTTCATACCAGACGGGCGCGGCTACCGCGGTCGTCAGTTCGCTCGTCAACACGCAGTTTCAATATCAGGACGTCGGCGTTCAGATTGAGATGACACCGACGGTCCATTTCGACCACGACGTCACGCTCAAGATCAAGATTGAGGTGACGTCCCATAGTGGCGACGTCACCATCAGTGGCGTTACCGAACCCATCATCAGCCAGCGCGTCATCGACCAGGTCATCCGCTTGCGCGAAGGTGAAGCCAGCCTGCTCGGCGGCATCCAGAACAACCAGGATACTCAGAACTCAACCGGCATTCCCGGACTGGGTGCTTTGCCAATTCTGAAGTACATCTTCGGCAACAAAGATCACATCACTCAGGACGACGACATAGTCTTTGCCATCGTGCCCCACATCGTCCGGGCGCAAGACCTGAATCAGGCCAATCTCCGTGCCGTCGATACAGGCTCGGGACAGTCCATCGATCTGCGCTTCCCTGACGCCTCCAGCGCTGCTGGTAAGGCATCGAATGCTCTTCCGGCTGTTCGTCCGGCCGCTTTGCAGAATCCGATTGCTATGGTTCCCGGAGCAGCGGCCGATGCTGCTGCACCCATGCTGATGGCGCAGATGAACACCGCTGCGCAGCAGGCGAGCACTCCGCCACCGATGCCACCGGCAGGGATTCCTGCTCAATACGCTCCACCGCAACCTGCGGCCGCGCAATCGGCTCCTGGCGCTGCGTCATTCGTCTTTACCACGCCGCCTGGACCGCTCGCCAACGGCAGCAGCTTCCAGGTACCAGTCGTGCTCAATTCGGCTCGTGACGTTGCGTCGGTGCCTTTACAGATCACGTACGACCCTGCGAAGCTTGCGCTCGTGAACGTTGCGGCAGGCGATCTGCTCAATCGCGACGGGCAGGCGGTAGCGCTCATTCATCGGGACGACGGCCCCGGCAACGTGACAGTGGTTGCTTCGCGACCGCCGGGCACCGCGGGCGTCAGTGGCAGTGGGTCGGTTTGCGTGCTTACCTTCCAGGCCAAGGCCGCAGGGCCGACTTCGCTCACCATGACACGTGCCGGCGCCGTTGACAGCAAACAGCAGCCGCTCACCGTGCAGCCTACCCAAGCGAACTTCGTCATTCAGTAGGAGCAGCGCGCAAATGCCGTTCAACTCGACGAATTCGGAGAAGCCCCGCGCAAGCGCTGACATACGCCAGCAAGGGCTCACGTTTGTCGAGTTGATCGTTACCGTCGCAATACTCTCGATTCTTGCGATGGCCGCCTTGCCTGTTGCACGTTTTCAGGTCAAGCGCCAGAACGAGCGCGAACTCAGGCGCGATTTGTGGATGATGCGCGACGCGATCGACAAGTACAAAGACGCCGCTGACCGTGGAGCTTTTCAAACCAAGGTCGAAAGCCAGAACTACCCACCCGACCTGCAAACGCTCGTCACCGGCGTGGACGTGCAAGGCAAGAAGCTCAAGTTCCTCCGCCGCATCCCGGTCGATCCGATGACGGGCAAGGCCGAGTGGGGCATGCGCTCCATGCAGGATGATCCCGACTCTAACTCCTATGGAGGACAAAGTGTTTTCGACGTGTACTCCAAATCGCTGAGCACGGCCCTGGATGGAACAAAATATTCAACGTGGTAGGAAGTTAAGTACGGCGGGAAAAGCTAAATTGCGTAGAACTCTCAAACTCGAATCAGGCTTCACGCTCGTTGAGCTGATCGTAGTACTGTCGATTATCGGCATACTGCTTATGCTCGCGATACCGCGCTACTCCACATCAATCAAAAACACCCGCGAAGCTGTCTTGAAAGAAGACCTGCATGTGATGCGAGCTGCCATCGACTCCTACACGATGGACAAGCAGAAAGCTCCTCAGTCGCTCGAAGATCTGGTCACGGATGGTTATCTGAAGGCCATACCTGAAGACCCCATGACCCACAGCAAAGACACATGGACCACCGAAACCAGCGATGCCATGTACTCGCTAGACCAGACAGAGCCCGGCGTAGACGACGTGCATTCTGGCTCGCAGGACACCGGCACCGATGGGCAGCCCTACTCTACCTGGTAAGGTATCGCCGGGTTCTCGGTGCACGTTTTTTTCAAGCATAGAAGCGGCCATTCGTGGCAAAGTAAGACTATGGTCCGATTGAAAGCTGCGATTCAAACTCCCCGATCTTTCGGATTTCGCCGTTCAGCCTCCGTACTTGCTGCGTTCGCCCTGGCTGCTTTCTGCATTCACATCCTGGCGCAACAGGGCCAGCAGTCGCAGAGAGTCATCACCATCATCATGGCCGATGGCAAAACTGGCAAAACGATCACGCCCGATAACTATGTCATCCGCTACAACCATCTCAATGCCATTCGCAACGAGACGCTTACGCTTAACGATAATGGGTCGGGCAAAGTAATGCTGCCTGCCAACGCTACTCACATCTCCGTGCAGGGAACCTATCACAACTCCATCGATCTTTACGTCAATTGCGACGCAGGCATGGAGAAAGATACTTCCACAATTCATTGGTATTCAGTCGCAGACATCTTGAGCACCGGCATCGCCACCCCGAACGAGTGCTACAAAGGCAAATACTCCAAAATCGCAGCCATCCCTGCAGTTCCTGGGGAATTTATTTTTTTTGTGCGCGAGATCGGCTGGCTCGACAATCATTCGGAATAAAGCCGTGGCCGAAAACAAATCCGAATCGGATCTCACTTCCATCGCCGAGGCCTATCAGGCCTATGCGAGCCTCATGAACTTTGCTGCGACAACTGAAGATCCGAGCCTTGGCGGCCAATTTCTTTACGTGGGTGAACTCGACGACTACGGCCGTTGTTTTGCTGTCGCAGCCAATATTGCCGGAGCCGCTACCCTGGCCGCTTCGACCAATCCCTCCGCGCTCCGCCAGGCACAACGCGAAGGCGCTACCGACTTTCTGGTCAACTCGCTCGATGAAGCTCTACGTATATTGAAGAATGAAATTCGCAAGCGCCAGCCCGTCGCGGTGGCCGTCTCGCTTGCACCCGCAGAGCTTGAAAGCGAAATGATCGAGCGCGGCGTTCTCCCCGATATTCTTCCGGTGAGAGCCGGAGCGGCATTGCACAAAGCCGCCGTTACAACATTTATCTCTCAGGGATCTCAATTGGTTTCCGCGTCATTACCGCAAACCGAGCGGAGATTTCTCATCTGGCCCGCACCTGCTGAATACGCGCAGAATCTTGCCGCCTTTGAATCGATGCTGGCAAAGCACCTGGAACCAACCGACTACATCAATCGCCGCTGGCTGCGCCTGTCGCCACGCTACCTGGGCCCCCATGTCCGCAGATTGCGCTCACTCTGCTGCAACGAACCAACCGCCGTGAAACTCACCGCGGAATTCGGTCCTCCACTTGGTACTTCTCTCGGCTGATTCCCACTGCGCAAGCCCTGTCTTCACACTTTGATCCCAGCTTCTTCGATTCGCGTCCAAAGCTCCTTTACGCCGAGTCCGGTTTTTGCTGAAATTGCAAGAATCTCCTCCACGCCAAGTTCCCGCTTGAGCGCAGCAAGGTTGCGCGTGCGTTCATTCCCGCTCAACCGGTCCACTTTGGTGGCCACCAACACAAATTCGCGATCGGCTCCGCGCAGCCAGTCAAGCAAATGCGCGTCGCTCTGTTGCGGCGGAACATTTGAGTCGACCAGGCAGACGCACAGCTCCAGCGTTGACCGGCTTCCCAGGTAAGGATCGATAAATTCACCCCAGCCTGCCGAAATCGATTTCGAAATCTTCGCGTAGCCGTATCCAGGTAGATCGGCAAAGTTCATCTTCGGACGCTGCTTTTCGTCGAGTATCTGGAAAAAATTAATTGCCCGCGTTCGCCCCGGCGTCGACGACACCTTGGCAGCCTTCTCCCCTACCAGCGCATTCAGCAGGCTCGATTTGCCAACGTTCGATCGCCCAAGAAACGCAATCTCTGGCACGGTCGGTTCCGGAAACTGGCTCGCCGCCAAGGCTGAAAGCAGAAACTTTGTCGTATAACGCATGGTCTCCAGCATACCCGCTCGCACGCCGCATTACCGAGAAGCAAATGCATTCGACACAGCGGTCCGTGGTCGTAGGATTATGTCTAGGGCGGTGCGAGCTTGCAATGCGCCACCCTCGCAACCCCGTCCCAGAGGTCACGATGAACCTGCAAGTCACCCGCGAACGCAAGCCCCTTGATTCCGCTCTTAAACGATATCTCGATGAAATTGCCGCTCCTGCCCCGGCAGTGCGACCAGCGCCCGAATCGCCCGCGAACCGGCGCGCCGTCATGAACCGAGCTCTCGAAAGCCGCACAAGCATTCCCGGTCTGCCCAATCGCGTGGAGACACGCGACCACACCATTACTGCACTCCGGACGGCGCGGTTATACACGCCGCCCGATGCCGCAACGCCTTTGCCCGTGCTCCTCTATATGCATGGCGGTGGATGGGTAGTGGGGTCGATTGAGACGCATGATCCTTTCTGCCGCCTGCTTTGCGAGGCTGCCTGCATTCAGATTCTGTCTATCGATTTCAGACTGGCCCCGGAATACCCATTCCCAGCGGCCTTGAATGACACGTTAGCCGCATGGCACTGGCTGGTTGAGCATGGCAACGAAATTGGCGGCGATCCGCAGCGCCTCGCAGTGGGTGGCGACAGCGCCGGCGCCAACCTGGCCGCCGTAACAGCCAATCGCCTGAGCGCCGCCGCAGACGCCGTGCAACCCTCAGCTCAGTTGCTGCTCTTCCCTGTTACAGACCACCCCAGCGCTGGTCACGCGTCCTACACTGAATGCGCAAATGGCTGCGGACTTGACGCTAGCGTCATGAGTTGGTTCTGGGATCAGTACTTCCCCGGAGTGTGGGCTGCCGATCCAAATGTCTCGCCCATGCGGCTCGAAAAGGTCCCTACGCTGCCCCCCACTTTCGTTGCCACAGCAGAACACGACCCGCTGCGCGATGAAGGCATCGCCTATGCTGAAAAACTCCGTGTCGCTGGTGTCGCCGTCACTCACACGCACTACCCAGACATGCATCACAATTTTCCAGTTCACCCAGGCACCGTGGCACGATTCCCGCAATCCATTGAAGCCCTGAATCACATGGCAGATTGGCTCATGAAGACATTGAAATAGGTCGCTGGCGCCCTGTGAATTTAATTACAAAGTCGGGCTGCGCGACGGCATATGGCAAATTCTTGCTATGGTTCCTGCGTATCCCATCCAGAGAGCATCTATATCGCTATGTTGCGTCAGGCGATTCGCAATCTCCCCGGCGTGCCGTTCCTGATCAAACTGAATACCGATATCGAAGACTGTGGTTTGATTTTCGTTACGGCACTGAGACCACTGCCGACCGTGTCGACCAGACACGCAAGGGTTGGGAAACCGATCCAGACAACCACACCTACCTGGCCACGCGGCCAAAGTGTGTGCGGCGAGCTTTCAGTGCTCTGCCGGTGAAGGACCTTCGCGATTACACATTTATCGATTTCGGATTAGGCAAAGGAAGAGCACTTCTGATGGCGGCCGATCTTCAATTCAAGAGCCTCATCGGCATCGAGTTGAGGAAAGAACTGCACGATAAGGCCTTGCAAAATTTCAATAACCGTCGCAAAGTTCGTTCGAGCCGGATCGAAAGCTTGAACATTAACGCGCTGGATTACGAGTATCCCGACGGCAACCTGGTTCTTTACTTTTCCAATCCGTTCGGCGAGCAGGTGCTGCGATCGGTGCTAGATAATCTCGGCCAATCGCTTGCTTCGAACCCGCGCGACGTAATTGTTGTCTTCGCAATGTTCGTGCCGGAATTTAAGCACAAGGCCGACACGATGCCGTTTCTTTCACTGGAGGAAGCCGGACACGGATATCGCGTTTACCGCTCGCGCAACTCAGCCAGGCTAGCGGTGGCCAGCTAGCACGCCGCGCTATTCCGCCGAAGCAAAATAGCCGCGCATATTAGACATTTCACTGTCCGATAACGCGGCTGTTTTAGATTTAATTGAGTTTCGATTTCGCTGACTTTATTGCGGAGCGGGAGCGTTGCCTGCAACCTCGGTTGTCGAAACCGTCGGTGCCAACCCATCAGCTTCAGTCGGAACGGTTCCCGGCAGAGGAGCCTCTAAGGCCAACGCCAACACCTCGTCCATTGAATCTACAAAATGCAGCTTCATGGAATTTTTGATGTTATCCGGCAGTTCGGCCACATCTTTTTCATTCGCGCGCGGCAAGATCGCTTCAAAGATGCCTGCGCGCAATGCCGCCAGCAGTTTCTCTTTCAGACCGCCGATGGCAAGCACCTTGCCGCGCAACGTAATTTCGCCGGTCATTGCGATGTCGCGACGAACAGGAATCCTTGCCAGCGCGCTCGCAAGAGCTGTTGCCATCGTAATGCCCGCCGATGGACCGTCCTTCGGAATGGCGCCTTCGGGCACATGCAGATGCAGGTCAACGTTGCGATAGAACTCGCGGGTTAGTCCAAGCGCCTGAGCACGGCCGCGGATGTAGCTAAGCGCAGCTTGCGCCGACTCCTGCATCACATCTCCAAGCTGGCCAGTGATGGTGAGCTTGCCTTTGCCGTCGAGCACCTGAACTTCGGTGGTCATAATGCTTCCGCCAACCTCGGTCCACGCCAGGCCCGTCACCAGGCCCACTTCGCTCTTTTCGTGCACTTCAGAATCGCGGAATCTGACCACGCCGAGATAGTCGTGCACGGTTGCTCCCGAAACTTCCTCGCCGTGCTTTGCGCCCGTCTTTACAACCTTGCGCGCTACTTTGCGGCATACATTACCGATCTCGCGTTCCAGATTGCGTACACCGGCTTCGCGCGTGTAAGAGCGAATGATCTCCAGAACCGCGTCGTCTTTGAAAACGATGTTCTTCTCGCTAAGTCCCGTCTGTTCGCGCTGCTTTTTGATCAGGTACTGTTTCGCGATTTCGAGTTTTTCCTGCTCGGTGTAACCCTGCAGCCGCAGCACTTCCATGCGGTCCTGCAACGCCGCGGGAATGGTGTGCATAACGTTCGCGGTGGCTACAAACAACACTTGCGACAAGTCGTAGTCCACATCAAGGTAGTGGTCTTGGAACGTCGTATTCTGTTCCGGATCAAGAACCTCAAGCAGTGCCGATGCCGGATCACCGCGGAAGTCAGACGAGATCTTGTCTACTTCGTCCAGCAGGAACACTGGGTTCTTTGTTCCAGCGCGCTTCATGTGCTGAATGATTTGGCCTGGCAGCGCTCCGATATAAGTGCGCCGATGGCCTCGAATCTCAGCTTCGTCGCGTACTCCACCCAGTGAGAGACGTACAAATTTCCGTCCGGTTGCTTTGGCAATCGACATACCCAGCGAGGTTTTGCCGACGCCTGGAGGTCCGACGAAGCATAATATTGAACCTTTGGGATTCTTGACGAGTTGGCGAACTGCGAGGAACTCGAGAATGCGTTCCTTGATTTTTTCAAGGCCGTAGTGATCGGAGTTCAAAACCTTTTCCGCGTAGTCAATTGAGCGCGTCTCTTTCGATTTTTTCTTCCAAGGCACCGCGAGCAACCAGTCAATGTAATTGCGGCTCACGGTGGACTCGGCCGACATGGGCGGCATCGCTTCGAGCTTCTTGAGCTCCTGGATTGCCTTGTCGAGTACTTCCTTCGGCATGCCTGCCGCTTCAATCTTCTTGCGCAGTTCGTCGAACTCGCTCTTCTCGCCGCGACCCAGTTCCTTTTGAATGGCCTTGATCTTTTCGTTGAGGTAATACTCTTTCTGCGCCCGCTCCATCTGCCGCTTTACGCGCGACTGAATGTTGCGATCGAGGTCAAGCTTTTCAATTTCGATATCGAGAACGTCAGCGATGCGCGCCAATCGTGCCGCGGGATCGAATATGGCCAGAAGTTCCTGCTTCTCTTCAATGCCCAATTGCAAATTGGCCGCGATAGTGTCGCTCAGCTTGGCTGGCTCATCCATGCGCACAGTGGCAATGATGGTTTCGTAATTCAGCGACTGTTGCAATTTGACGTATTGTTCGAATAGTCCCGTCACGCGCTGCATCAGCTGCTCCGCCGCCGGAGTCATTTCAAATTGGCTTTTGCCGGTGCGCACCGTTGCTACAAAGAAGCCGTCCTTGTCGTTCACATCTGTCGACTTGGCTCGCTCCACACCCTCGACCAGCACCTTGATGTTTCCGTCTGGCATTTTGACGCTCTGCACGATATTGCAGATCGATCCAACCTGGTAAATGTCCTTGGCCTTCGGCTCGTCAATAGAGGCGTCGTGTTGGGTGGCTAGAAATATTTTGCGGTCGCCCCCGAGTGCTTCTTCGAGTGCACGCACACTGGACTCGCGACCCACCACGAAGGGGGTCATCATGTAGGGAAAAATCACCATGTCCCGGATGGGCATCATGGGGAGTTTGCGCGTCTCGGCTTTTTCTTTTTGTGTGGTCATATGGGGCACCTTGATATTTGACGCACCGCGTCGGCTCCGGCTTCATAGCTTTTCATGGAGCCTTTTTGCGATTGTACAGCGGAACACGGTTGCGGTGTTCTCCCGCATCATGCAACTTTTGTTGGGGTGCTAAACGTAATCAATTGAACGAGCCGAGTGTTTTTGCCTGTGGGGAAAGCTGCCGCGTTTACTCTCCCATCCGGGGCTTGGGCCCGCAAGCGCAGGTCTGCCGTTCACAGACCCGCGACCTGCATTTTCAAAGCGAAGAGCGAATGGTGGGTCAGGATGTACAGCGTGCGCCGGTCTGCTCCACCAAAAACAAGGTCAAGAGGCCGCTCGGGCACGTCTATTTTTCCTTCAAGCACTCCGTCAGTCGAGTAGACAAGAATCTGTCCGGCTGCCACGAAGACGTTTCCGCGTTCGTCCTGCGCAGTGCTTTCGCCACCGGCTTCGGCAAACAGTTTCAAGTCCGTCACCGACCCCGAATCAGTCACATTGCCTTTGTACGTTGTCTGCTCAGATTCCGAAGTGACATAAAACGGATGTCCAGGAACGGCTTTCTGCAATCCAAATGTTCTTAACAGATCGGCCATCTTGGTGCCCCACTCCGTGTGCCCATTCACAAAATCGCTGCCTGACGAAATGCCGCCGCCATTTTTCGATGATCCAAAGTGCCATGGCCGTTCCACAGCAAATCCGCGAATGGCAAAAACCGCCGTTGGCAGATATTCGCCTGCGCCTTTCTCCGGCGTCAGAAGACTGATTGTATCGGGCGGAACATCCGGTTTGAAGCTGAGCACCTTGCCCGCTCCATTGCGCGAAACGACAAGCAGAGTGCCCACTTTATCGAATGCGAGGTTCTCCGGTTCGAGCGAATCGCTGCTGACGAGCGTGGCTTCGTGATTCGTCGAATCCCATTTGTAGATGCGCTGCCAGTGGGTGTCGACAAAGTACAGTGTGCCCGCTTTATCGACTGCGCCACCAGATAGAGAAAAAAAGCCGGTGGCCAGGCGTTCGATTTGCGCGTGCGGAGCGACGACCGGCGGCACAGGGATGGCACTGGCATTAGTGGTTCCTGGTATATCGAGGTTGGCGAATTCGCGCGCGCGCACTTCGGCGTGGTGAGTGGCGTCAATCACCGAATTATCGAATGAAACTTTTGCGTTGCTGTTGACATGCAGGTTGCGAATGCGAATGTCGCTCGACTCCGACACCGTGACAGCATTTGGAAACGGCGCATAACTGCTGATAACGCGATAGCCGTGGTAATTCGCGATGGTGATGTTTTTGGATTGGCTGATCTCGAGCGGCAGCGCATACGGACTTTCGCCGCGTTCTTCTTCTGTCTGCAATGCGAGAAGATCCCAGTTCTGTGCGCGGACCAGGCGGATTTCGTTGCGCACATGGTGCTCGCTTGAAAGCTCGTACACATGCCCCGGTGTCGATGTATCGGAGATCAATAAACCGGCTGCAGCAAAGGTGGAAGGAGTCCAGATGTTCGAGAAGGTTCCGCCGCCTCCGTTGGTGATCCACAAGCTGGGATATTGCACATCCCAGCGATAGCGCGGATCGGGATCGCCGGTGTGGGTGTTGTTGTAGGGGTTCATGCGCTTGCCGTCGGCCAGGTTTGTCCCGTGCCCGCCGAGAAAGCGCACATCATCCATCAGCGAATCGGCTCCAGCCATCCACAGTGCACCAACTGCGCGGTCGTTGATTCCGCCGGTGAAAAGGCCGAGGCCGACGACGATGTTATGGCCTCCTTGAGGTGCATGTATAAGTGCACGCGAAGGCCCCGAATCCTGGTACAAGGGGCTGCCGTCTTTCAGGTCGATTTGGGTCATGCTGGGATGAAGGCCGATGAGCACCGTGTTGGAGCGGAGATGAATGGTATCCGTGACAAGATAGCGGCCCATGGGAAGGTACAGCGTAGGATGTTCGTCGATGGCCTTCTGAATGGCAACAGTATCGTCGGTAACGCCGTCGCCTTTGACGCCCAGCGTGAGCAGGTTGACCCAGGTTGAGGCCGGCGGCAGCGCGGCAATGGCATCGCCCTTGTCAGCGGGTAGTTGCGCAACCGGCTGCGCATCGAAACTGCTCTCAATGCTTCCCCAATCCGCGGTGTTCTTGAGTTTGAGACCGTAGGCAAATGACTTTACGATGTAGCTCTCGGCCGGCGCGCTAAAGGTTTTGCCGCTTTCGCGCAATTGAGCAAAGACCTTGACGCCGTGGCAGGCGATATCGACCAGGTTGACCTCAGTGCGCGTGTTCTTTTCAGTGCCGATGAGGATGGCCGGCCCGCTTATGTTTTCAAAGCGCGAGTGCTCGACCCACAGCTCGTCAGAATATTCGGGATCGATTGCGATGGCCGTAGGCACATTCTTAAAGGTGTCGTGAACCAGCGTCAGCCCGGCTTCGTGTTCCTTGATAGCCGCCTTGCTCTGGCCTTCGAAGCTGGAATCGATGAGCGTGAATTGCCAGCCGGGCGAAGGCATGATGGTGTCGATTCCGTACTGTCCGCCGAGGAAGTGCAGGTCTTCCGCTTCGTTGCCTACATCCTTGAGTCCGGCGAGACCGGAGCCAATAGAAAAATCCATGTGGGTGAGAATTGAGTGCTGCGCGTAGTGGCAGCGAATGCCTACGGCCGCGGGATTGCCGTTTCCAATTTCAATATCCGCGTTGCTCATGCCCGAGTAAAAGGTGCCGGGGGTCGCATCAGGAATGGCAGGGTTCGGCGGCACCGTGCCTTCAATGGCTACTGGCGGTCTGCCGGTGGCAAAGTCAATGCGCTGCTGCGTTCTCGGTCTTCCTCCGGCAAATAGAAATATGTAGCCAAGTCCCTGCTGGTAGCCGGGCGTATTGTCGCCGAGCACAAACACCGGCCGGGTGTCGCCGTATCCAATGACGCGCACCGCGGGCCATATGTAGATGGTTCGCGTGATCTTGTATCTTCCCGAAGGCACGAAGAGAATTCCCTCGCCGTGCTCGCCGGCGCGGTCGATTGCGGCCTGAATCGCCTCGCTGTCATCCGTTACACCGTCGGCGTGAATGGGAAATTTGTCGGGAGTGAGATAGGTCGCTTTCGCATCATCCGGACGAACGGGGTAATAAGACGCGGCCCAGATGGGCAGGCCAAGACAAAGGAAAGATAAAGCCAGCAGCGCGTACTTTTTCATAAGTCTCTTCCGGTACCGTGGTTTGTTATGGCGTCGGAGCGCAATGCTCCCAGCGTTCGCGACACACCAGTGAACAGCCGCACGGATGCAAGCATTGAGCCACAGGGGGCTCGGGCGTGTCAAAGAGACTTGTAGGACAAGTGGGTCTCAGGGTTGAGAGGCGCGCTGCGAATGAAAGCAACCGTTCGCCGAATGGCAAGTTGTTGCCTGTTTCGAAAAATCGTAGATGATCCGAGGCAGCGAGAACGCGGGATAGTCGCTGCATTGAAGGTGTCGTTAGCAAGTGAAAATGTCCGCTTTTTGTAGCAAGTGAAGTGTCCGGAATTGTTAATCATCAGTCGTAGTAGTAGAGGCGGTGGTAAAGTGCGAATCCCGGGTATTTTGCGGGATTTGCAA
>JADGNO010000171.1 GCA_017883405.1 Occallatibacter sp.
CTAAGCACAAGCGATCGCGGCGTAAACGGCGGGAACTTGAGATCGGTCCGCCGCACATCTTCGTAGAAGAACATGAGGCGCGAAAGATTGACGGGCCCATCGCAGCGGAAGACCTGGTCTTCATCCAGCTCAAAATTCACGCGCAGCCGCTCGACGATTTCCGGATCGCCGCCAGTTTCGATTTCGAGGCGAACGGCATCGCCTTTGCGACGGTTGTGCAATTCCACGCGAATGGTTTCAAGCAGCGAGCGCGCTTCTTCCTCTTCGAAGTAGAGGTTTGAGTTGCGCGTGACGCGGAACGATGCGTGGGCCAGCACTTCATAGCCGCGATACATACCGGACAAGTGCTGCGCGATCAGATCCTGCAGCAGCAGGTAGTGGTATTTGCCTTCTGGTGCGGGCAGGCGGACAAAGCGTGGCAGCGCTCGCGGCACAGTAACCACGCCCAGCACCTGCGGGCCGGAACTGCGGCGTTTAACGCGCAGCAGCAGGGCCAGACATAGCGCCTTGTTAAGCACACGAGGAAACGGGTGCGCAGGATCGATGGAGATGGGCGTTAGAAGCGGATCGACTTCGCGCTGAAAGTAGTCTTTAGCGAACACGCGTGCTTCGTCATCGAGTTCTTCCCAGTCGAGCAGCAGGACACCCTGCTTGCGCAGCTCAGGCAGCAACATCTTGTTCCAGCAGGTATATTGCGCAGCGACGAAAGAGTGAATCTCGGAGGTGAGTGTGGCGAGCGATTCGGCGGGGCGCAAGCCGTCGTAACCTTGCTCACGGTAGCCGTCTTCAATGCGCTGCATCAGTCCGGCCTGGCGGATTTCAACGTATTCGTCCAGGTTGGAGCCGGTAATGGCAAGAAACTTGACGCGCTCGAGCAGGGGATTGGTCGGATCTTCGGCTTCTTCAAGCACACGGCGATTGAACTGCATCCACGAGTAGTCGCGACCGTTGAAGAGCTTTGGTTTCTGGGAGATTCTTGCCATGGCTGTCTCAGCGCCGTAGATGGCAGTCTACAGCGTTTGGGTTTGGATTGGCAGTTCGAAGCCATTCTTTCAGTGTGCGGAGTTCGATTGGAATGGCTTGGTAACCATAGGAAAGCTTGTGCGTTACAGCTTGATGAACAATTGAGTGGGGTCCGGGACGGGTGAAGAGCCGGCGACCAACAAACGCTTGCCTGTTCGGGGTGTGGCGGGTGTATCGTGTTTGCTCATGACGCACTTCAAGAAAATTCAGCTTGTCTCTTTCGTGTCGATCTTTGCCTTTGCCGGGTTCGCCAGCGGTCAACAGAACGCTGGGATGAAGCCTGAAGAAACCGAAATCTGGACTCCGGTGCCGGCGGTGGTGACGCCGGGAGCGACCGACGCAGCGCCTCCCTCCGATGCGATCGTGCTGTTCGACGGCAAGAGTCTCGACCAGTGGGTGAATGCGCAGACTGGCGCGCCCGCGGAATGGATAGTGGGCGATGGGATTTTAACCGTGAAAAAAGGACCAGGGATAGGGAACATCCAGACCAAGCGAACTTTTAAAAATTACCAACTGCACGTTGAGTGGAGAATCCCCGAGAACATTACAGGCAGCGGACAGGCGCGCGGAAACAGCGGCGTTTTTCTGGCGTCGACCGGGCCTAACGACGACGGTTACGAATTACAGGTGCTTGACTCGTATAACAACCTAACTTATGTCAATGGGCAGGCGGGCGCCATTTACAAGGAGAACCCTCCGCTTGTGAACCCTAACCGCAAGCCGGGCGAGTGGCAGACGTACAACATTGTCTGGACCGCTCCGACATTCAATGAGGATGGCTCATTGAAGAGTCCGGCATACGTAACGGCGTTTATGAATGGCGTGCTGGTGCAGAATCATTTTCAGCTGATTGGGCAAACATTGTTCATCGGCAAACCGTACTACAAGAAATACGATCGCGCGCCGATTAAATTGCAGGCGCATGGAGACAAAAGCGAACCGATCAGCTTCAGGAACATCTGGGTGAGAGAACTTCCATAGTTGCAAATGCTTCCCAGCTGATCCACAACAACTTCAAGTCAACCTCGTTTCGCCGCCCTTTGCCCAGGGGCGGCGAATGTTTTTTGATTTCAGTGCAATATAAGGGCGCAAGCTGCGTCTTATTAATCAGATTGACCGACGAGCCGGAAAATGCGGCCTCCGTGGAACCGGTTTCTGGATTGACTCGTATACGAGACTGGTTGAGGATAATAAGAGAGCTTGTTTGACGAACGTAAAGCGGCCCGCCTGGTCGGAATGAGAATCGATTTTGTGCGCAGGCCGAGTCCAGTTATTTTCCCGTCCTTCCTGAATCCCCTGCAAAGGAGCCCCGAATATGCCGAATGAGCCGATTCCTATTTCGCACATAAGCATTCCGCCCCCGCCGATACCGGACGGCGCCAAGGATTTTGCAGACCGCGTGCGCGGTCTCCTTGACGGAAAGGTAAAGGATGAAGCGACGGTTGCCCGGGCGCTGGAAGGAATGGACGCGATGATGAACGCAATCGCAGCCGGACTCTACAGCCTGGCCTCCATGCTGGTGGGCGAAGGCGAAGATAGCGTGCGACTGGTGGAGACAGCGGTGGCGACTACTGAAGTGGCCGCGTGTCACGATCCGGTAGAAGGACGCAAGAGCAGCCGTCGCGCGCTTGCCAGGGCCGCTTTGCAGATGATTGCGCAGCGTAATCCCTGCGGTCTGGCGGCTCCCGAGGGCATTGAGCCGTCAGGTGGATGCATTGAAGATGACGATCTCGAAGCGGCTGGTGTTTCCAGAGTTGAGCTGGAGCAGATGATGGCTGGGCCGGAGCGCAATCGCGTGCGCAACTGGCTTGAGAACCTGCCCGCAGATATGCGGACCATCTTTGCCCTGCGCGCAGTGGCCGGATTTACTGCTCCGGAAACGGCTGCGTTGCTGGTAGAGAACGGCGGCCCCCAGGCTGCCGGGTGGACAGACGATGGAGTGCGCGCGGTATTTCGCCAGGGGCTGTGTTCAATCGCCTCGCAACTAATCCAGGCTTCAGCGAAAAGCTAGAATCTGGAAGAAGATCGGCCGCCTCGACAGACGTTCTTACGTTTGCCGCGGCGGCTTTTTGACGATTAAAGTTACTCACCACTGCGTTTCAGAGCCACCGGCGAGCGCCGTCGGTAGACTTGTTCAGCCTCCTTACGGCGGCTTCGACTTTGATTGTTTCAACAAATTCCAGCGAGGATATCTTGCGGGGTTTCCACAGCCGGAATTCTTGACCAACAAGCGTAATTTGTTCAAAAAGAGGGGTTGTCGGCCATCACGTCGCGACCCGCATCGGGGTCTGTACAATCGAGTTTGAGAACCCTGGGCCTCAATCCGCGCATCTATATGGGCGGCATCTTTTTCTGACAAAAGCATTTCGCAGCGAGTTGAACTACCTTGATCCTGTCAAAATTTCTGCTGAGGAGTACGACCATTCCCTGTGCCAGCGCGGGGCTGCTTAGTCTTGCCATTTTTTCGGCGGCAGTGGCCCACGCACAGACGATTTCAGTGCCGAACCAGACCACGCCGACAGCGGCCAGTTTTCAGGGCAGCGTTGCCACGGGTCAGGCCACGGCGCAGCCCATTGAATTGTCTCTGGACGATGCCATTCAACGGGGGCTGAAGACTAACCTGGGAATCATTCTGAGCGGTACCCAGACGACAGCGGCACGCGGCCAGAGGCTCACTGAACTTCAGTCGCTATTGCCTTCGGTGGATTTCAAAGCGTCTGAAGCCCTGACGCAAGTGGATCTCCCCGCGCAGGGCTTGCGTATACCGGGCTTTCCCAAGATTATTGGGCCGTTCGGATTTACCGATCTGCGCGCTTCACTGAACTGGTCAGTAGTGGACCTGAACGCGCTGCACAACTACCTGGCGGCGAAGCATAACTTTGCGGCGGCAACGCTCACGGCGCAGGACGCGCAGGACCTGGTGGTGTTGACAGTGGGGAATGCGTACCTGCTGGCCCTGGCAGACGAGTCGGAGGTAACGAGCGTTGAAGCTCAAGTCTCTACCGCGAAGATCTCGTTGGACCAGGCAACAGCCAGCCACAATGCCGGTACAGCGCCCAGACTCGATGAACTACGCGCTCGCGTGGATTACCAGAGCCTGCAGCAACAACTGATTGTGGCGCGCAACTCGCTTGAAAAAGACAAGCTGGCGTTGGCGCGGACCATCGGACTGCCTCTGGCGCAGAGCTTTACGCTGACGGACAAAACGCCCTTTGCAGTGTTCGACCAATTCGATGTGAATACGGCTATCGAGCAAGCGCATGCCAATCGCAAAGACCTTGCGGCAATGATGGAGCAGGCCAGGGCGGCAGAAGAGCAGCGCAAAGCGGCCACTGCCGAACGGTTGCCGACGGTGACAGTGTCAGGCGACTACGGCGATATCGGTGTCAACCTTAAAAGCTCGCACGGCACGGGCGACGCCACCGGCGCAATCAAGGTTCCGCTGTTCAAGGAATTCCAGTTTCGCGGCGATGCGGAAATTGCGCAGTCGCAGTTGGATTTGTCCAAGGCGCAGTTGAGCGATAAAGGCGCGCAGGTGGATGCGGATGTGCGCGATGCGCTGCTGGATATTCAGTCGGCGCAGCAGCAGGTTGAAGTGGCGCGCTCCAGTGTTGACCTGGCGAACGAGGAATTGAAAGAAGCGCAGGAACGCTATGTCAACGGCGTGAGCGACAACCTGGGAGTGAGCCAGGCACAGCAGTCGGTGGCGCAGGCAAATGATCAATACGTAACCAGCCTCTACCGGCATAACGTGGCCAAGCTGAGTTTGGCGCGTGCGCTGGGTGCAGGCTCCAGTTATAAGAACTATTTGGGAGGAAAGTAAACGTGGCGGATACAAATCCCACACCCGAACCGAACGAGCCGATCACAGAGACAGAGATCGAAAAGCCACAGACGCGCCGCAGGGGCATTCTGGTGGCCGTAGTCTTAGTCATTGTGCTGGTCGCCGTCGGCATCTGGTGGCGCTCAACGTTCAGTGAAGACACAGACGACGCACAAGTGAACGGCCACCTTATCCAGGTAAGCTCGCGCATTGCCGGCCAGGTGATCAAGGTCTACGTCGCCGAGAACCAGTACGTCAAGGCGGGAGATCCCATTGCCGATCTTGATCCGAAAGATTTTCAAGTGGCAGAGGAAAATGCTGAGGCGGCGCTGGCCAGCGCCAGGGCCAATGCTGCGGCGCTGGGAGTGGCTGTGCCGATCCTGAGCGTAAACACAGGCAGCAATCTGAGTTCAGCGAATTCCGATGTGAGTAGTGCGCAGGCTGGAGTGCTCCAGGCTGAAAGACAGCTTGAAGCAGTGAAGGCGCGCGTAGTGCAGGCGCAGGCCAACAACACCAAGGCGCAGGCCGATCTGGAGCGTTACCGGCCCCTGGTTGAGAAAGACGTTATCAGCAAGCAACAGTGGGACGCTGCAGTTGCCGCTGCCGATGCCGCCAAAGCAGGACTTGCCGACGCCAACGCTACGCAGATGGCCGCGGAGCAGGGCGTGCGGCTCGCTCATGACAAGCAGGCGCAGGCGCAGGCCATGTTGAAGTATGCGCAGACAGGACCGCAGCAAGTTGTTGCGCAGAACTCAAGATTCAAGCAGGCTGAGGCGCAGGTGCAGCAGGCACAGGCTCAAGTAGACATGGCAAAGCTGAACCTGGGCTACACCAAAATTGTGGCGCCGGTTGCCGGAATCATTACGCGCAAGAGCGTTGAACTAAATCAGAACGTGTCATCGGGTCAGAACCTGCTCACGCTCGTTCAACTCGACGATATCTGGATCACGGCCAACTTCAAGGAAACGCAGCTGCGGCATATGCTGGCGGGCCAGGCCGTTACGATCCACGTGGACTCGACCGGCCGAGACTACGACGGAAAAGTCACCCAGATTGGCGGAGCGACAGGTTCGGTGCTGAGCTTGTTCCCGCCTGAGAATGCAACTGGTAACTACGTCAAGGTTGTGCAAAGAGTCCCGGTGCGCATCGACTTTACCGATCTGGCCAAGCAAGATCCGAACCATGAGCTGCGACCGGGATTATCGGTGGAGCCTAAGGTGCAGGTAAAGTAACTCGAGACTGGCTGTTAGCTATTAGCCTGTATCCCCCGGCTGCGGCTGGGGGATTTTATTTTGTAGCAAGAGCTTCAGGTTGCGATTGGCGTATACCTTCGACCGATGGAAATGAGCGAAAGCGTTTAGAGTAGATGAAGCAAAGCCATGAGAGATTCGATCCATGTTTCCAAAGAGAATTACCTGAAGGCGATTCTCGAAGCCGAGGCTGAAGGGCACCAGGTGATCCCGGCGATGCTGGCGCATTGGCTTGAAGTTTCAGCGCCAGCGGTGACCATGGCGCTCAAGCGCCTGAAGCGCGATGGCCTGGTGGAGACGGGTGAGGACGGCATTGTGCGGCTGACGCCGGCGGGACGTGAAACGGCGTATCGAACCGCGCTGCGGCACCACCTGATCGAACGCATGCTAAGCGAGATCTTCGGCATGGAGTGGCATGAAATCCACGAGGAAGCCGAACGGCTCGAGCACGCTGTTTCTCCCGCATTCGAAGAAAAACTGAGAGAGCGGCTGGGTGAAGGCGGCGCGTGCCCACACGGAAACGCCGTGTTGCCGGAGAATCCTGCCGAGCGTAAGAGGCGCGGCGAGGTACCGCTTTCTGAGGCGGCTGAGGGGCAACGCTACACCGTGACCAGCCTGCAGGAACGAGATCCGAAGCTGCTTTTATTTCTTCATCAGGCCGGCATCGGCCCCGGAAAGGCTCTCAAGGTAAAGAGTCAGAACTATGATCAAACCGTTTTGATTGAGCTATCTACGGGGAATTGCATTCTTGGGCGTCCAGCCGCGGAGGCGGTTTGGCTAGGTCCGCCTTCAGCGTCGTAATTAAATATAAGTTAATTAGTTAACTATGATTAACAAGTCTGTGGCATACTGTAGCTAGTTGGCGGACCGCAGCGGCTCGCACTACGCCACAAACCCTTTCCTCATGGCCACAGAAACACGAGCATTTAAACCGAATGAACCCTCGTTGCCAGAGGTCAATTCGAGCGTGCGCATCTCCGCCTCGAAGATTGGCTGGCGCAGGCTGTTGGGATTTCTTGGTCCGGGATTTTTAATTTCCGTCGGCTACATGGACCCAGGGAACTGGGCTACCGATATTGCCGGCGGATCGCGGTTCGGTTACACGCTGCTGTTCGTGATCATGCTGTCGAACCTGATGGCGATACTGCTGCAAAGTCTGAGCCTGAAACTCGGCGTTGCCACGGAGCGCGATCTGGCGCAGCTATGCCACGAGGCTTATGGACGCAAGGTGAGCTTTGCCCTCTGGGTGGGAGCGGAGATCGCGATTGCAGCCTGCGATCTGGCCGAAGTGATCGGCTCGGCCATCGCGCTGAACCTGCTCTTCCACATTCCGCTGCTTTATGGCGTGCTGATCACCGGGCTGGACGTTCTGCTGATTCTGCTCCTGCAGCGTTGGGGATTCCGCTACATTGAGGCGCTGGTGATTGCGCTCATTGGCACCATCATCGGCATGTTTGGCGTGCAGATGTTTTTGTCGCGTCCGGAATACGGTGCGGCGCTGCACGGCCTGCTGATACCTTCACCGCAAATCATTATCAATCCAGGCATGCTGTACATTGCTATCGGCATCCTGGGTGCGACCGTGATGCCGCACAATCTTTACCTGCACTCGTCCATTGTTCAGAGCCGCCGTTACCTCCGCACCCCCGACGGCAAACGCGAAGCCATCTTTATGGCGAATGTGGACTCTGGGTTGGCGCTATCAGTTGCTCTGTTTGTGAACGCCGCAATTCTGATCATGGCGGCGGCCGTCTTCCACTCGCGTGGACTCTTCCAGGTGGCCGCTATTGAGGACGCGTACAAGTTGCTCAGCCCGCTGTTGGGTGCTTCATTTGCGAGCACCCTGTTCGCTGTTGCGCTGCTGGCCAGCGGTCAGAACTCGTCAATCACCGGCACGCTGGCAGGCCAGGTGGTGATGGAAGGTTTCATTCACATCAGGCTTGCGCCGTGGAAACGGCGCATGATCACTCGTTCCATTGCGATTATTCCCACCGTGATTGTTGTAGCGGCCATGGGATCGCAGGGCACTGAAAAGCTGTTGATCCTGAGCCAGGTGATTCTTTCGCTGCAGTTGAGCTTTGCTGTAGTTCCGCTTGTGATGTTCACCGGCAATCGCAAGTACATGGGCGAGTTTGTGAACGGTCCATGGCTGCAACGATTGGGCTGGTTGACGGCGGTTGTGATTGCCGGCCTGAATGCATGGCTCCTGATACAAACCGTGATGGGATACTGAGGAGTTGGCGATGCAGAACACCGAGCGCCTGATCTTGACTGAGCGATTTTCCAGTGCGGTCGAATACGCACGTCAACTCCACACCGAATACCGCAAAGGAACAGACGTGCCATACTTGGCGCATCTGCTTGGGGTTGCTTCGCTGGTGATGGGAGAAGCGGGCGGACTTGTTCCAGTAACCGAGGACATGGTGATTGCCGCACTGCTGCACGATGTTGTCGAGGACCATGGTGGAATGCCTCGACTGCGCGAAGTTGAACAGCGCTTTGGCGCGAACGTTGGACGCATGGTAGCGGGACTCTCCGACACCTTTGCCGACGACCACAACAAGAAGGAAGGCTGGGAGCAGCGCAAGCTCGGCTATCTGGATCGGCTGCGCGGCGAATCGGACGATGTGCTCCTGATCTCCGTTGCCGATAAGCTTTACAATGCGAAATCGATTCTCGATGAATATCGTGTGATTGGAGATGCCGTTTGGGCGCGCTTCAATCGCGGCGCAGACAAGCAGCTTTGGTACTTCAACGCATTGCTTGCTGTGTTTCGCAAGCGCCCGTCGAACAAGATCGTTGATGATTTTGAACGTGTCGTGCGTGAATTGTCGAAACTCGTCCGCGCGGGTTCACTGGGGTAGATAATTGTTCTGGCAGATAAGGGTGTTCGAGCGGAGAAGATCAGTGAGACGACGATTAGTCCACAGCATGTCTTGGCTGATTGGCCTTGTGTTTGTGGGCACAATCTCAGGTTTTTCGATAAGCAGGGCGCAAACATCATCTCCTCCCACTCAGCCAACCATTGTGCCCATGATTCAGCTTTTATCCCATCCCGAGAAATATGAGGGGCAAAAGGTTCTCACACACGGTTTCCTGAGCATGCAGTCTGAACGTGAAAACCATCTCTACTTGCATAAAGAGGATTACAGATTCGCGCTAATGAACGGGGTGGTACTCCGTCTCACTCAAGCCCAGCGCGAGCGATTCGAAAAGCTCAATCTGAACTATGTGCTGATCGAAGGGACTATTCATGCGGGCGTTGGCGGTCATGACGAGGGTTATTGCGGCGAAATCGTCGATGTCACCCGGATAGAATCCTGGGCTTGGGGAACTTTGAATAAAGTCCCAGTTAAGCATTAACAAATACAACTTCAGACGGGCGAGGCTTGCGCCATCCGCTACTATGGATGCGATGCTCGTTCTATCCGCAGCCGAGATGCAGGCATGCGACCGCGCCACGACGGAGCGGTTCGGTGTTGCGTCGATTGATTTAATGCGCGCGGCGTCTTCGGCCGTTGCGGCCTTTGCGCGGGAGCGTTTTCCGCGCGCTCGTCGCGTCACAGTGCTTTGCGGCCGCGGCAACAATGGCGGCGACGGCATGATGACAGCACGGCTGCTGGCGGACCTCGGGCTGCAGGTGACGACGATTCTGCTTGGCGAGCCTGACGGCCTGAAGGGCGATGCTGCTGTCGCATGGCACGAACTAGCCAGTCCGGAACACGGAACCGTCCATGTTGTGACAACGGCGGAGGAACTCGCTTGTTTCAGTGAGGCGCTGAACACTGATCTGATCATCGACGCGGTGCTGGGCACTGGATTCAAACCGCCGATGAAGGGGCTGGCGCTGGATGCGCTGACCTGGGTGCTTGGCAGCAGGGCCCCAATGTTGTCGGTGGATCTGCCTTCGGGATGGGCCGCGGACTCGACGGAGTTTATGGCAGCCACGCCGGTGTTTCCTTCCGATGCGGTTGTTACGTTTACCGCGCCCAAGCCGGCGCATGTGTTCGGAAACTTGACCAGAAGCTGGCAGCAGCCAGTTGTGGTTGCGCCCATCGGATCACCGGAAGGAGCGATCGTTTCCACGCTGAAAATGGAGTGGGCCGGGTCTGCAATTTCGCTTGTACAGACGCCACGGTCGGTCGATTCGAACAAAGGCAAGTACGGCCACGTGCTTGTGGTCGGGGGCACGTTTGGGTCCGCGGGCGGCAAGGCAGGCGCACCGGCCATGGCTGCGCTGGGTGCGCTTCGCATTGGCGCAGGCCTGGTGACGGCCGCAGTTCCTGCTCCGGCTATGGGTGTGGTAAGCGCGATCGCTCCCGAGTTGATGACGTGGGGCTTGGAGACGAGCGCTGCTGGCGCAATTTCCGAGGACAATCTTGCGCCGGCGAAGATCGAAGCGCTGTTGGCAGGCAAGACGGTCCTGGCCATTGGGCCGGGGATGGGACAGCTGCCGGAGACGATCCGCTTCACAATGGAATTGCTTGCGGCCGCGGATATCCCAGTGGTGATCGATGCGGATGCCCTGAACGTTCTTGCTAGAACCCCGCAAGCGATCGCGAAGCTGGCCAGCGCACGAGCGATTGTGTTGACGCCGCATCCCGGTGAAATGGCGCGGCTGACGGGAATAAAAATTGCGGAGATTCAGGCCAACCGCGTGGAAACCGCACGCACATTTGCCCAGCGTACCGGCGTAACGCTGGTGCTGAAAGGCGCGCGCACACTCATCGCGCATCCTGACGGCCGCATCGTGGTCAACACCACCGGCAACCCAGGAATGGCGAAGGGCGGCAGCGGCGACCTGCTTACCGGCTTCATAGCGGGCATGTTGGCGCAGTTTCCAGGAGATTTAGCGCGCGCTGTTGATGCCGCGGTTTATCTGCACGGATTAGCAGCCGATCTGACGGTACGCGCGGGAGACGAGCACACATTTCTGGCGACTGATTGCCTGGCATATCTGCCGCAGGCCTTTCGGGTGGGCATTTCGTACTTTTGCAACAGCGGTAAAAGCAGATATGGTTGGATACAGGGAATACCGCGCGACGAAGCTGTTCGTTCCGACGAAGCTGTTCGCTGCGACGAAGCTGTTCCTGGTGAGGTTCGAGCATGAGCAGTGGCAGCCAAACTGTTGAGGGCAAGATGTACGAGTTTACGACCCAGAGTGGCGCGGACACGATTGAAGTGGGTCGCAAGCTGGTACGCCTGCTTGAGCCTCCGCAATTGCTGTTGCTGCGCGGTGAACTGGGCACCGGCAAGACGACGCTGGTGAAAGGCATTGCGGAAGCTCTGGACGCCGCCGAGGCCGACGAAGTGACAAGCCCCACGTTTACGCTCCTGCACGAGTACAACGGCACACGTGATGGAAAGCCGGTCAAGCTTTATCACCTGGATGTGTATCGCATCGAAGGTGAGCGGCAGTTGGAGACACTGGGCCTGGATGAATTGCTGACGCCTGATGCGCTGGTGCTGGTGGAATGGGGCGATAAGTTCAAGAGCATTCGCAAACGAGCCACGGGCGAAATCGCAATCACCGCTTCCGGCGGAGACTCGCGCAAGATTGCAGTCACGCTTAAGGACGAACTCGCTTCAACGCAGACGCGGAGCTCGCAGCCAGAAGCGAAGTGAGTGAAAGAACACTCCTGACAAATGAACCGACTTCCTTTTGATGAAGTGCAAAGTACGCTTGCCGGCGTGCTGGTCCGGCTTGGCCTGGCGGATGAGAGAGCCAAAACCTGCGCGCGCCTGTTTGCCGAGACAACGCGCGATGGCGTGTACACGCACGGCGTAAACCGCTTTCCCCGCTTCGTGGGCACGATTCGCAACGGCAGTGTGAATGTGAAGGCCGCTGCGCAGCGAGTAGCAGGCTTTGGCGCGCTCGAGCGCTGGGACGGAAATCGTGGACCGGGAAACTTGAATGCGCTGGCGGCGATGGAATGCGCCATAAGGTTGGGTCGAGAACATGGCGTTGGGTGTGTCACGCTCGGAAACACCAATCACTGGATGCGCGCCGGCAGTTACGGATGGCAAGCTGCGGAAGCGGGCATGATCGGCATCTGCTGGACGAACACGATGCCAAATCTTCCGCCATGGGGTGGACTCGACCCGGTGCTAGGCAACAACCCGCTGGTGTTTGCTGTGCCGCGCGCGAAAGGGCATGTGGTGCTCGACATGGCCATGTCGCAGTTTTCATACGGCACGCTTGAGAGCTACCGCAAGCGCGGCGAGCAGTTACCCGTTGACGGTGGATTCGATGCAGCGGGAAATCTTACGCGTGATCCCGGCGCGATAGAAGAGTCGTGGCGGCCGCTTCCCGTCGGCTATTGGAAAGGCTCCGGGCTTGCGACCATGCTCGACATGATTGCTGCGGTAATGTCGCTGGGTCAGGCGACGCATCAGCTCGCAGCGGATCCACTGCTTGAAGCAGGTATCTCGCAAATCTTCCTGACCATGAATCCGCAGGCGTTGGGCAGCACGCTTCGCACCGAGCAAATCGCAGATGACATTGTGGCCTCGCTGCACAATTCGAGGCCCGCGACGGAAGGCCGGCGCGTTCGCTATCCCGGCGAGCAGACACTGCGCGTGCGTACGGAAAACGACAATCTCGGACTGCCTGTTGAGCCGGCGGTGTGGGAACAGATATTGGCAATGTGAACTGCGCCGACCAACCGCCATAACCAACAAGCCAATAGATACTATTAGCCTTTAGCTTGCTTATCGTGAAGGTCAACGGCGCTTTATGCCTCCACATGAGTAATTAAGCAGAGGACAACATGAGTCGCCGGCGCACCGTCAGCGGTTTTATCTGGACTTGGAATGGCATTCGGGTGCAAACTTAATCCACCCCGAAATGTGTCAGGATGTAGTTGAGCCTCCAGATGTAGAGCTCTACGTGGGCGGATTTAAAAGTTTATGATTAAAGTTATCCATTCTAAGACGATGTCGGACCTCTGCAGCACTTTCGGTTCCTTGGTTTGCGTTCGGCGACTCCCCTTGAGCGAGACTGCGAATTGATTACACCTAAGGAATGGACATACTGGCTACGTACCATCGGTTATCCGCAAAAGGAGCGTGCTCCGCGGAGAAAGCCGCGTGGACTGGCTGCGATGCATGGCAGCACGTCTTCTCCAAAACTTGGTCGCGTCAAAATCATCAGCAGAACCGGACTGTACCTACAAACCACAGAGCGGTGGCCTATCGGTGAAGTAGTTACGCTCACGTTGCAAAAAGACGGTACAGCCGCGACTGACTCGGCAATGCAGATCGATGTGCAGGCGCGAGTCGCGTCCTACGGTGATGATGGTGTAGGCTTGGGTTTCATTTTGCCTGCAGGCCTGGACGCAGGGCTGTGGGAACACGTTGTCGACATCGCTGACACGCCAGACGAAACAGCAGATACGCAGATCATTTTCAAAATGGTTCGCGCAATGCTGTTCGTGTATCGGCTGTGTCCATCTACCGCAACAGAGCCGATGCACATTATTACGGGAGAGCTTGACGAGTCTCGAACTAGGAACATGCTGGCAATTGCGCTGACCGCGGAGAAGATGCTGGCGGATGAACCCGACGCGGACAAGCTGCAAGCCCATCCGCACATGGTGGCGAGCATTCTCAAGAACGGCTCGTGGGAGCAGGACGAGTTGACACAACAACTTTGGGCTGGCCTGCTGGTGTCGTCCTGCAACGAGGATGGTTCGGACGATTCGAATCTGGAATTTGCCGAGCTGATGGTGCAGGTGACGACGAATCAGGCGCACATCCTGGCGGAAGGATGCAGAAAGGCCATTGGACAGCTTGCCGGCAAGCAGGCGCGACCGACGCCCATAATCGTTTCACCCGAAGAAATGATCGGCATTAACGGCATATACGATTTCTACCGAAACGCTGCCGATGTTGCTTATCTCTACGGCTATGGTCTGGTTGCAAATAATTTTGATTTCTCAACGCATGGTATCAAGACGAGTTTCGATATCACGCCCACAGAACTCGGCATGCAGCTGTTCAAAGTTTGCAGAGGGCACTTGCTGGCGGCCGCACCGGTTTTATCCTGAAAGATTCGAAACTAGAAGCCCATCACGTTGTAGCCGCAGTCAACATACATAACCTCGCCCGTGATGGCGCTGCTAAGGCTGCTGGCCAGGAAGAGGGCAGCTCCGCCCACTTCAAGCTGGTCGACATTGCGGTGAAGTGGCGCACGCTCGGCGTGAGCACGCATCATGTCGCCAAGGTCGCCTACGCCGCGTGCCGCTAGCGTCTTGATGGGGCCGGCGGAGATGGCATTGACGCGAATGTTTTTATCGCCCAGGCTGAAAGCAAGGTAGCGGACTGCGGACTCAAGCGCCGACTTGGCCAGCGCCATGACGTTGTAGTGGGGGACAACTTTTTCCGCGGCGTAAAAGCTGAGCGTCATAATGCTTCCGCCATCGGTCATCATCGGAGCGGCGGCGCGCGAAACTGCGACAAGCGAGTAGACGCTAACATCCATCGCGATGCGAAAGCCTTCGCGGCTGGTGTTGATAAAGTCACCGCGCAGTTCGGTAGCGGGAGCAAAAGCAACCGCGTGCACGAGGATATCGATCTTGCCGTACTTCTGTTTGAGTGCTGCGAACAGGGTTTCGATTTCGTCGTCGTTCGAAACGTCGCACTGGAAACCGGTGGCGCCGGGCAGTTCTTGGATCAGGCTCTCTGCTTCAAGCTTCATGCGCTCGTTTTGATAGCAAATGGCCAGGTTTGCGCAGGCTTCGTGAAGCTTTTGGGCGATGCCCCAGGCGATGGAGCGCTTGTTGGCCAGCCCAAAGACCACGGCTGTCTTGCCTGACAAATCAATCATGCTTTCGGTAATCCTCCGTGGAGCGCGTCAGGTGAGGAAGAACGTGTCCACCGTACTTTAGAATACCAGCCGCAATTGCGTTTCCCAGCGTTATCCGCCCAGGTCCACAAGCGTAACTTTGCCCACCGGCCGGCCCAGAAAGCGGGAGCCTAGCCGCTCGAACTTTTCTACCGAGTCGGTGGCGAAACAGCGCACCTCTGTCTGTTTCGGCTTGGTTGCCGAGGGCCTGGCGAGCGCGCTTCCAACGCGGCCGTTAAAGAGCTTGACCGCGGCCTGCGCAGTGGACTCCGCTGAATCGATGACGGTGACGCCGGGCCTGACGGCGTGTTCAAACGCACTGCGCAACAGCGGATAATGCGTGCATCCGAGCACCAAAGTATCGGCTCTGAAGCCATGCTCGCCGGCTTCGGAGCGAAGCTCGTTGAGATAGATCTCGATGACCTCGCGGGTGACGGGATGATCGATCCATCCTTCTTCAACCAGCGGTACAAGCAGGGGGCCCGCTTTCTCAATCGTGCGCAGCCCGCGCTGCTTGCAGGCAGCCAGGTAGGCATGGCTTTGCACGGTGGCATCGGTGGCGATCACCAGCACGTCGCCGGTGTGCGAAGCAGCGCGCGCGGCTTCCGCGCCCGGTTCGATCACGCCCAGTACCGGGATCGTGGGAACGGCTTCCTTGATGGCATCGAGGGCGAGTGCGCTGGCGGTATTGCAGGCGATCACCAGAAACTCAGCACCCTGCTCCTGCACAAGAAACTGCGCGCTTTGCGCCGCGTAGCGCGCAATGGTGCGGCGCGACTTGGAGCCGTAAGGAAGACGGGCCGTGTCGCCGATGAAAGCGTAACGTGCCTGCGGCATGTGATGAATGAGCGAACGCAATACCGTCAGGCCGCCGAAGCCAGAATCAAAAACACCGATGGTTGGGGTTGCCTGGCTGCGGGCCTTAGTGTCGTGCATCATTGACGAGTTCCTTCCGGGGTAGCGGCTTCATCTGCAAGATAGGTGCGCATCAGGTCGGCATGCCCGGCGAGGTCGGCGCGCGGCTGGCCATCGACGAGGAACCGTACTTGCGTTACGTCCGGCAGGTTGGCGTGCAGTGTCGCGCAGATTGAAAGCACTGTCAGCGTCTCGGATTCAAGTCCTGAAGGATGGGCGGATGCAAAGGCGCCGGTGAGATTGACGATGGCCAGTTGTTTGCCCGATTGCGCACTTTTCGGAGCTGCATTGGCGGCAGGAGTCGCGGACTGGTCGCTCGGAACGGGCATCAGGAAAACCTGCGTGATGCCTTTTGCGCCCCCCGAAACCGCGTGGGCCGCGTTGGGCAGCGTGTACAGATCAAGCAGCTTGCCGAGGATGACCTGCGCGCGCGCATTGGGGCTCGGCGGCAAGGGCAGCGAAAGCACCTGCGTCATCAGCGAATTTTCCTGGTCGTTAGCCACCATCAACGTTGCCTGCTCCGTTGGAGCCACCTGCGGAGCCTGCGTGGGCGCGGAGTCCTGGCCGGCCAGCATGCGCTCATGCGCGCGATTGCGCAACTGCCACAGAACCGCACCCATGATGATGGACACGACCAACAGGATTACGAACAGAACTGTCTGGTAGCGGGGGATCACGGTCTGGCTGCCTCCGCTGATGCGGCACTGTTGCGCCAGCCGTTCGCTTTCCATTCGAGAATGGCGGCGGCGATAGCCTGCGCGATGCGGGCCTGGTAATCGGCATCGTCAAAGCCGCCACTCTGCGCCGCGTCTGGCGAACTTTCCCTGCCGATTTCAACGGCGAGGGCAGGGCAGGCCATGCAATCGATAGTGGGCAGATCGGTGCGGCCAAGCACAACGTTCAGTCCGGCGTGCGCGAGCGACGAGTTGAGAACGCCCGCCAGCGCCAGACTGCGCGTTACCCAGGCAGCTTGCGCGGTCTTCCAGGGCAACATCGTGGTGGGCTCGGCCGGCGCCAGAGATGAAGCATAGAGATGGACGCCAGTGCCGGTTTGCGATGCGTGCAGCGTGAGGCATGTCTGCGCGTTGGCGCGGTTCGCAATTTCAGCGCGATGGTCAGAGTCGACCACTACGTCCGACTCGCGCGTGGTGACCACCGAAATGCCGCGTGCGGCCAACAGAGAACGCAAACGCACGCTCAAAGCAAGTGTGTAGGCTTTTTCAAGCTGCGTCTGGCTGGCGGCATCGCCCAGTTGCCCGCCGGATTCGGTTCCGCCATGCGCGGCATCAAGCACAACAGTAAAGCGCTGTGCGGGAACAGCCGGTGATTGTGCAGAGGCTGTGCCCAGCCCCAGCAGCGCAAAGCCCGCCAGAGCCGCGGTGCACAGTCGCGAAATTACCGATGCGGAGACGGCATGCCCTCCCGCCGCGCGACGGAAGCTGCTGTTGCCGGGATAGTGGACCGCATCCGGCATTCCCTTACTCCAGTGAGTAGATGGTGAGGCCGCTGAGCAACTTCGGGAAGAAGTCGGTAGACTTCTGCGGCATCACATCGCCCGCGAACGCGACTTCTCTGAGCTGTTCCATGCTCACCGGATTGGTGAGAAACGTAACATCGGCTTCGCCGCGGCGCACCTGGTCTACGGCCTCAGAAGCATCGCGCAGATAGCGGATGTTTGTTTGCTCACGAACCTTTTCCGCATCCAGTCCCAGCAGGCGATCAAGGATGATGGAATGAAGATGCGTCAGATCGAGGTTACGCTGGCGATCGGGAATGTCGGCCAGCGCTGCGTTGATCGCATCGGCCTTCGATTTCAGCAGGAAATCTCCGCCGCGCGTAACGGCGACGAATGCCGGTCCTTTTTGCTCGCCCAGCGTCTTCATGTAGCTGTTGGCATCGGCGGCAGGCAGTTTTTCCACGGTGAAAAACTGTTCGGCAGCGCGGATGAACGCGGCCGGCTCAAACCTCTCCAGGCTGTGTACGACGCGATGGGTGGGCAAAATCACCAGGCCATCGGAGTCCATGTTCACGAAGGTCATCATCACGGCAGCCTCAGGAAATGCCGGCTGCGGCAGGTGCGATGAATTGGTCTCGGTATGCGCCGAGGTCGCGGGGGTATGCTCTTTGGCGTAGTTGAGTGCGGTCTCGTAGCGATGATGGCCGTCGGCGATGATGAGCTTCTTGTCATCCATGGCCGTTGCCAGCAGGCGGATGGTGGCGGGATCGCTGATGCGCCAGACGCGGTGCAGAACGCCGTACTCGTCGGTTACTTCACCTTCGGCGGGACCAAGATCGTCGTACAGAATCGATTCCACACTGCCAGCGGGGTCAGAGTAGAGCATAAAGATCTGTCCAAAGTGCGCCCGCGTGGCCTTCAGCAGGCTCAGGCGGTCGCTCTTCGGTTTTGAGAGAGTTTGCTCATGACGAAAGACGACCTGCTCAGCGTATTCATGCAGCTTGCCTAGCGCGATAAAACCGCGGCGCTCCTTCATTGTATTGGTGCCTGGAACGGTGAAGCGCTGCGAGTAGGCAAAGACGCAGGGATCTTTCTCCTGCGTTAAAACACCCTGTTCTTTCCATGCCTTGAGGTCGCGGGCAGCGCGAGTATAGACGCTTTCTCCGCGCTCAGCATCGAACAACTCTGGTAGCCCCAGGATGATTCGAACAAGGTTGTAAGGGCTGCGCTGGTAATAAGCCTGCTGCATTGCCGGTGAAATCTTGTCGTAGGGCTGTGTTACGGCGTCTTCAAGTCGGACAGCGGAGGGGTTGTAACGCCAGGCGCGAAACGGATAAATGCGAGCCATGTGAGGGGTCTTGCTCCAGGTTCAAGCGGTTGGATTTGCACGCTGAAGTACCGCTTTCTGAAACTGCGGCGCAGCCGTACACTAGGGTCGATTGTATCCCAACTGCTGCCGCGTCAGGGTTTTTGCAGCCCGTTGGCGAGGTAATCGACTGTCCGCCTCCATGAAGACAAAATGATGACCAGTCTGTGACGCCAGCCACCGAGTGATCGTGTTAATATCGCCTCCAATCTTTGGGTGAATGGAAAGATGACCAAGGTCCCAATCGAAGGCATCTGCAGAGGCAGCCAAAACGGCTTGTATCTGGCAGGTAACGGGCTCAGGATCAAAGGAATATTGGTGGTTAGCCTGGCGGCAGCACTGGCGTTCCCCTGCCACGCCCCGGCCCAGGAGGATCCGCTCAACAAAATACAAGTTGTGCCTCCGTCAAACACCACGGCCCCCCAGACGGGAGCTCCCAAGGGTGCCGAGGCCCCGGCCCAGACAGGCCCCGGAGCACTGAAGGTGCGACCCGGATCGTTCATTCGCATGAACGTTGACCTGGTGCTGGTTCCGATAACGGTGACCGACCCCATGAACCGGCTCGTGACCGGCCTCGAAAAGAGCGATTTTCAGGTCTACGAAAACAGCAGGGAGCAGTCCATCCGGTCTTTCGCTGCTGAGGACGCACCGGTTTCCATCGGCATCATCTTTGACCTTTCCGGTTCAATGACGTCAAAACTCCTCAGGGCCAAGGAGGCGATTCTGCAGTTTGCCAAAACTGCCAATCCTCAGGATGAGTTTTTTGTCATAGGCTTCAACGACCGGCCGGAGCTGATTGAGGATTTCACCAGCTCTGTCGAAGATATTCAAGCTCGATTGGCCACCGTGCGCGCCGGCCACCGCACCGCGCTGCTTGACGCAATTTATTACGGCGTGCAGAAAATGCGGGACGCGCGCCACGAACGCAAGGCGCTGCTGGTGGTTTCAGACGGCGGCGACAACCGGTCGCGATTTACTGAAGGCGAAGTGAGAGCCGAAGTTCGCGAGGCGGATGTGGAAATCTATTCGATCGGTATTTTCGATCCCTACGCGGCCACCCCCGAGGAACGCACCGGCCCGCAACTGCTGGCAGACATCAGCGAAGTGACCGGCGGAAGGCTGTTCCGGGTAGACGATATCGATGAACTGGGCGACATTGCTGAAAAGATTTCAACTGAGTTGCGGAACCAGTATGTGATTGGATACCGGCCACAGGACCTAACCCGGGATGGTAAGTGGCGTAAAGTGAAGGTGAAGGTGAATCCTCCTCCGGGGCTGCCACCGCTGACTGTATATGCACGTACCGGCTACTATGCGCCTCTGCAATAACGCGGTTCTCGCGACCTTTCTGGCCGGCGCAGTGGTATTGCTGCCGGCGCAACAAAGGCCCACAACTCCCCCTCCCAACGCGCAAACGCCTGCCGCCCAGCCCGTCCCGGCCCAGGCTCCTTCGCTCACAGAGGACAGCGACCCGGTGCGTTCGCCGGACATCACCGCCCCATCGCTCGACAACGGCTCACTCGAAAAGAAGGGCAGCGGCTACGTGCTGCGCGCCGACGTTGAAGAAGTGGTGCTCAACTGCACCGTGCTCGATGGCTCAAGGATCGTCCAGGACCTCAAGAAGGAGAACTTCAAGGTCACCGAAGACGGCGTCCCGCAAAACATCATCAGCTTCCAGCACACTGACCTGCCCGTTTCCATTGCGCTGGTCATCGACAATTCTGGATCGATGTACAAGAAGCGCCCGTCGGTGAACAAGGCTGCGCTCGATCTGGTCCAGGCGTCGAATCCGCAAGATGAAGCATTCGTGGTGAACTTTTCCGACGAAGCGTTCATCGATCAGGAATTTACCTCCGACATTAATCAGCTCCGCGATGGGCTTTCGCATATCGACTCTCGCGGCGGAACTGCGCTGTACGACGCTGTCGTTGCCTCGGCAGACAAGCTGGAAGCCGATGGCAAGCGCCCCAAGCAAGTGCTGGTCATCATTACCGACGGTGAAGATAACGCCTCGACGCTTAACCTGGAGCAGGCCATCCGCCGCGTGCAGGAACTGTCCGGCCCGGTGATCTATTCCATCGGCCTGCTGTTCGGCGACGAGTCAAGCCGCGCCGACATTCGCCACGCGCGACGGGCGCTCGAACTGCTCTCCACCGAAACCGGAGGGCTTGCCTACTTTCCAAAGTCGATGGAGCAGGTGGACGAGATCGCCGCCGAAGTGGCTCGCGATATCCGCAGCCAGTACACCCTTGGCTACCGCTCAACCAAGCCGACCACGGAGCCGGGCTTCCGCCATGTGCAGGTAACAGCCGAAGGCAAGGGGACCAACAAACTCACCGTGCGAACCAAGACCGGTTATTTCCCCTCGACTCCGCGCGGCAGAAAGAAAGCTGCGAAGACTGCCGAGAACAACTAAAGGCAGGATGACGGCGGGATTCTACACGTTCACTTGTACTCGAGCAGCGCCGCCTGCGCGCATTCATCAGTGGTCGTGAAGTAGCGCGCCACCGACTGCTGCCCCACCTCGAATGGATTGGGCTCTCCAGGCCCGCGGGAGGCAAGAAGCCTTGCCTTCGTATAAGCGTCGTCGAATTCGGAATGGTTCGACAGCAGGACTGTTGCGCCTGAATCGGCGGCCAACCTGGCAAGTTTCCGCTGCGAAGTGATGTACATCTGGAAACGTTCGGCGTCGAACTGATTGTTGAACGCTGTGCCGCCGGAATACACCACGTTCAATGGTTTTTCCTGATCCTTGACCTGGAACAACAGCGAGAGAGTTCCCAGCGTATGGCCGGGCGTGAGCACGATCGTTACGGTCGTGTCGCCCAGCGTGAGTTTCTCTCCGTCGGTCGCGACCATGTCTCGCTTCGGTGTGCCTCCCGGCATCGGACGGCCTTTTTCGATGGCATCCCAATCTGGCGCGCCCATGATGATGTGGGCATGAAAACGCTGCTGCATCAGATTGGCGCTTTCGTCGTGGTCTCCATGTCCATGCGAAACGATGACAAATTTCACCGTCGCAGGATCGAGCCCGAGCTTCGTTAACCCGTCGACGATCTCGGGCTCCGACGCATAGTTGTAAAGCGTATCGATCAGGATGATGCCGTCGCTTGTTTTTAATGCCCACGAGGAGTGAATCTTGGTGCCGACCCAGTAGAGATTGTCGAAGACTTTGAACGGCGGAGCGTACCAGCTTGAGCGGTCCGGCACTGGGCGCGGTGTAGCGGAGGGTGGCGGGGGCGGCGGTGAATTCTCTTTATTCGGAGGGACAACGCACAGGCGGTCGAGCAGCCCGGGGTATTCCAATCCGGCCGCTCTCTGGGCCGCCAGCCTGTGAACGTCCGCTCCGTTGGGTGCAGGCTGTTGGGCATGTGTGTACGCGCAGCCGAGCGCCGCTATTACGAGAAGAGAGTTCCAAAACCGCGTTTTCATTTGACCATCCTGTTGGAATTGCCCGGTTTCGATTTCGTCGTCAATCATTCGAAGCGCAATAAACCGCTAAAGCATTCAAAAGGGGCAAAGACCTAGCCCCACCATGTCTCGCCGTCCATCAAGTGCTTCATAGCCACGTCTTTGTTGATTTCGACTCCCAAACCGGGCTTATCAGAAAGCTGAATATAGCCATCTTGAATCAGTTCGCGATCATAAGTGATCACATCTGTTTCGCCGGCTCTGGGCCCGTTCTTGAAGTCGAATGTTTCATGCCCAAGGAAGTCTGCCATCGCCGCTCCGCAATTGGCCGAGGCGATAGTGGCCACCGGCCCCATCACATTATGCGTGGCGACGGGGATGTTATAGATGTACGCCATGTCGGCGATCCGCTTGGCTTCAAGTAGCCCGCCGGCCATTGAGATATCGATCTCTATGATGTTCACTGCCCCGTTGGTGATAAACGGCTGAAAATCGCGTCGGGTGTAAAGATTCTCTCCGGTCAGAATCGGAGAAGGCGAAGCGGCAGTGAGTTTGACCCACTGGTCCGTATAGTTCGGCGGCATGGGATCTTCGATCCACCAGGGGCGAATCTTTTCGAGCGCGCGCGCCACCCGCAGGGCGTTGATGTAATCGAGCTCCCAATGGAAGTGCACTGCGATCTCGAAGTAGGGCCCCGCGGCTTCACGGATGTTCGTATATTCCTGGACCAGCTTGTCGAGTTCTTCGTTCGACAACTGCCGATTCAAGGCTTCGCCGCCTGGCCGCCTCAAAATTCTGTGGCACTTCGCAGCGGTCCACTTCTGGACTGAGCCTTTGATGTAGTCCACCCACTCCTTGCACGAAGCGGGGTCCAGTGGATTGCGCGGTTGGTTGGTCCAATAGGCGCGCACCTTGTCGGTGAATGCGCCGCCGGCAAGAATCTTGCGCACGGGCATTCCCAGTAGCTTGCCCGTCAGATCCCAAAGTGCAATCTCGCAGCCGGTCACGGCGTGCATTCCGGCGCCGTGATAACCACCGAGGTACGAAGTCCTCCATGCCATCTGCGTTGTCAGCTTGTCGATGTCGAAGGGATCCTGACCTATCAGCATTTCGCGGAATGCATTCAGGACGGTGTCTTTCGCTCCGAGACCAGTGATGTCGTGATGACACTCGCCGATTCCATGCACGCCTGCATCGGTTTCAATCTTGACCAGAGGCATCTCATGGGCGCCTGGGCTCATTTTGAGCCGCATCACTTTAACGTCAGTGATTTTTACCTTCTTGCGCTCCGAGGCAGCCAGCTCAAAGAAGTAAGGCACGACAGCGCGAGCGGGAGACGCCAGCGCGAGAGTGTTGAAGTTGGGGGCTAGTGCGCCAGCGGGAGCAGCCAGCGCGAGCGTTTTCAGGAACTGGCGACGATACATCTATCCTCCGGATTTCCGAACCGACAAGCCTGGAACTTGCTGGCGTACTTCCCGGCTCAGAACGCAGAACATAACAGATCGATTCAGTGCCTCGCAAGCGGCAGAACAGAGCCGAAACTGGCACCACGCGATATCTTCGATTGAGTCGTGCGGGGTTTGATCCGATGCAAATCAAGGTCAAACTGAGATGCTCGGCGAAAACTCGCTTGAACCTGGCAAACCACATTACGAACTGACCCAAGGGGGAAATTTGCCCCCAGGCACGATAAGCTAGTAGTCAGGAGCTAACTGCTAGAAGCTAATCATGTCCCCATACAAGTACTCGACTCTTGCTGTGCATGCCGGGCAATCCCCGGACCCGCAAACCGGCGCGGTGAACGTGCCCGTGTATCTGTCTTCCACCTTTGAACTTACCGGCATCGGCACCGACCGCGGCTGGGACTACTCGCGCGCTGGAAACCCCACCCGCGACGCACTTGAAACCGCGCTTGCTGCGCTTGAGGGCGGCACCAGCGGACACGCCTTTACCACCGGTATGGCGGCCATTGCCGCTCTGGTGGCGATGCTGAAGGCCGGCGACCATGTGGTCTGCTCGCGCGACGTGTACGCGGGCACCGTGCGGCTCTTCGACCAGATCGTGAGCGGCTACGGCATCCAGATTGAGTATGTCGACACCAGCGATTTGAAGGCCGTCGAAAAGGCCATGCGTCCGAATACGAAATTGGTGCACATTGAGTCGCCCAGCAATCCGCTGATGGTGCTTACCGACATCGCCGGAGTGGCGAAGATTGCCCACGCCGGTGGCGCTGAAGTCAGCGTCGATAACACGTTTCTTTCGCCGGCGCTGCAGAGCCCGCTGGCGCTGGGCGCGGACATCGTGATGCACTCGACCACCAAGTACCTCAACGGCCACTCGGATGGTTTGGGCGGAGCCCTGATCGGCTCAAAGCCTGAGCACAAGGATCGCTTCCTGCTGGTGCAGAAGGCAGCCGGCGGCGTGATGTCGCCGTTCGAGTGCTTCCTGGTGCTGCGCGGCATCAAGACGCTGCCCTTGCGCATCAAGCAGCACGAAGAGAACGGCCGCGCCGTAGCCGAGTACCTGTCAACGCACCCCAAGGTGAGCAAGCTCGCTTATCCGGGGTTGAAGAGCCATCCGCAATACGAGCTTGCGTGCAGACAGCAAAAAGGTTTCGGCTCCATGATGAGCTTCGAGCTGAAATCGCGCGATGAAGCTGCGCGCTTCCTTTCAACAATCAAGATATTCATCAACGCGGAATCGCTGGGCGGTGTCGAATCGCTGGCTTCGCACTCGGCGACCACCACGCACGGTTCGGTGAGCGAAGAAGTGCGCCAGTCGATGGGCATCAACGAGGGACGCATCCGGCTCTCAATCGGAATTGAGGACAAGGAAGACCTGATCGCGGATCTGGAGCAGGCGCTCGCAGCGGTTTAGAGAGCGGCTTTCAGCTATCAGCCGTCAGCTTTCAGTTCTATCGTGCGTAAGCGGCCATCAGTGGCAAGACCAAACTGATAGCTGACAGCTGACAACTCAGTGTCCGCTCGGCGCGGGCTGCAGCTTTTTGGGCCGCCGCATAATGAATGGCAGCGGAATAAGCATGCCGGTCAGCGCCACCATGATCCAGATCACGTCAACGTAAGCCAGCAGGCGAGCCTGGATCTGCGCCATTCCATAGATCTGGGCGCCGGCATGCTGCAGGGCATCCGGAGCCGCGCTACCGCGCAACTTCCATGCGCCTTCCAGAGCCCTGCGCATCATTTCAAACGGCGGATTGCCGGGAGCCGTGTGCGCCGAGAGCATAGCCTGGTGCTTCTGGCTCAGGCGCGCCAGCAGCGTGGTCACAAAGCTGATGCCGACACTGCCGCCGAGATTACGCATCAGGGCGGTCAGGCCGCTTACCTCGTTGTACTTTTCCTGCGGAATGCCCGCGTAGCAAAGCGTGTTGATGGGAATGAACAGGAACGGCAACCCCAGCGCAATAACCACGCGCCAACTTACCGCCATACCGAAGCTGATGTTCAGGTCGATTTGCGTCATGCGAAATAGACCGAAAGTGGTGATGGCAAATCCAGTCGCGACCAGGACACGCGGATCGAACTTGGGCGCCAGCGCACCGGCAACGGGGAACAGGAACATCAGCACCAGTCCGCCACTGGAGACGGCCATGCCGGCCTGCCGCGCGGAGTAGCCCATGATCTCCTGCAGAAATTGCGGGATTAGCACAGTGCTCGAATAGAGCGACATGCCGACCAGGAACATTACAAGCTGCGTCATGCCCACGTTGCGCTGCGCAAAAAGCCGCAGGTCGAGGACGGGATGCTCGACAGACAGTTCCCGCGCGATGAAAATGATGAGGCCGATGACGGCGACGACAAACAAGGTGATGATAAAGCTGGAACCGAACCAGTCGTCTTCCTGACCCTTGTCGAGCATGATCTGGAGCGCCCCGATGGAAACGATCAACAGGCCAAGGCCCCAGTAGTCGATCCCGATGCGGCGCTTGCGAATCTCGGTCACATACGGCGGATCTTCAACCACGCGGTTGGTGAGATACAGCGAGAGAATGCCCACCGGAATGTTCAGGAAGAAGATCCAGCGCCAGGCGTAGTTGTCCACGATCCATCCGCCCACGGTTGGACCGAGGACCGGCGCCATCACCACCGCGACGCCGTAAACAGCAAAGGCCATGCTGCGCTTCTCAGGTGGAAACGTGTCGGCAAGGATGGACTGTTCGCTGGGCTGCAATCCTCCGCCGGCCGCGCCCTGAATAACGCGAAAAAATACCAGCAGCCCAAGGGTGGGCGCCAAGCCGCACATCAAAGAAGCGATGGTAAATAAAAGCACGCACGTCATGTAGAACCGCTTGCGGCCCATGCGATTGGCAATCCAGCCGCTGATGGGCAGAACCATGGCATTGGCTACCAGGTAACTGGTCAGCACCCAGGTCGCTTCATCGCGGCTGGCAGAGAGCGAGCCGCCGATGTGAGGCATTGCGACATTGGCGATAGAGGTATCCAGCGCCTCCATGAAGGTGGCTAACGTGACAGTGATGGCGATGACCCACGGGTTGGCGCGGGGACGCCATGTGTCATGAAAAGAGAGTGCTTTGGCCGCAGCTGCCAGGACTGGTCCTCACTTCTGTTTCAGTTTCTCTAAGCCAGGGACATACGGGTTGCGATTGGGGAGTGGCCGGCATGGCGCCGGGGGTCTGCACATCCCCAAATCATTTTGTACTAACGCTGCTAACAGATTACCGGAAAGCGGCCTGCAGTTGCGCGTACGGCCTGGAGCTTGCTTCAGCCGGTGTGTCATGCTGAGGAGATATGGGCAATGGAAATTTATTTCCGCGGGGTCCAATGCCGCCCGGCGGATTGATGCTGAGCATCGACACCTGCGGCCCGTCGGGTTCGGTAGCTCTGGGCCGGCTCGCTGGGCGGGACCTGGAGATTCTCGGCGAAACGGAGCTTGCCGGGAGGTCCTACTCCGCCGTGCTCGTGTCCGCCGTGAGTGAATTGTTGGCGGGCAACGAAGTCGGACTTAAGGACCTGGGCGGGATCGTCGCCGTGAATGGCCCCGGAAGCTTTACGGGTGTGCGCGTTGGGCTCAGCGCAGTCAAAGGTCTTGCCGAGGGCTTGCAGATTCCGGTTGTTGCTCTTTCGCGACTGCTTGTGCTTTCGAGAAAGGCGGGCGTTCCTTCGTGCGCACTGGATGCGCATCGGGACGAGGTATTTTTGCGGGTTGAAGAGATGGGTCAGCAGGCGAAAGAGTTGCTGGCTGGGGCGCGCGAGCTTGCTGCTCAGCCGGCTCCGTTACGAGTTGCTGTTTGCGACGACTCCGCTGCTGTTCTGCTGCAGGCCGCGTGGCCTTCGACTCAAATGGTTCGATGTGCGGCGCCGTTGGCAAGCGATGCGCTGCGGTTGGGTGAATCGCGGCTGATCGCGGGCATCTACGACGATCTCGCGCTGCTTGACGGACATTACCTGCGGCGATCGGATGCGGAAATTTTTGGCGAGGCGGCCGCCGCAAAACGCTTATGAGTGCCAATTCTGCTGCATTCTTCACGGTTCGCAAGATGGTTGCCGCGGACATCGGCCCGACGATGGCGCTTGCGTCAACTCTGAAAGACGCGCCACATTGGCCGCAATCGGTCTATGATGCCGCGCTCGATCCGAGTTCAACGCCGCGCCGCATTGCAATTGTGGCTGTGAACGAAGTGAGCGAGATTGCCGGGTTTGCGATTGCCAGTTTGCTTCCGCCTCAGGCCGAACTCGAGTCGATTGGGGTCCGGGCAAATTTTCAGCGGCAGGGAATCGGCACAAAGCTGCTGTCCCATCTGATCGACGAACTCAAGGCTGCAGCGGTGAGCGAAATCCTGCTGGAAGTGCGCACTTCGAACCACACCGGAAATGCCTTTTACCTGGTACATGGTTTCAGGCAGATCGGACTTCGCCCGCGCTACTACACTGAACCCGAAGACGATGCGATTCTGATGAGCGTGACTCTGGGCTGAACCGTTCGCTCTTTTTCAGCAAGTTTTCCATGTTGTGATTCACACCTTGCGCGTTGTGATTACGGTCACACATGATGCGTTCAAATTACGAAATTCACAGGATTCGACATATTTTGGCGATTTACCCCCTTGCGATTTGCCATTTGACGGCGATATATGTAAGTGTTCCTTAAATACTCGGAGGTGCTTGATGGATGAAGTACAGGATGCCACGCTGAGCGCAGAGATTGATCGTCTGCATGCCGAACATCGTCGTTACGCTCAGCGGTTGGAAGAATTGCTTCAAAAGCCATATTTAAGTGAAGATGAACAGCTCGAGGAAGTTCGCCTGAAGAAGCTGAAGCTTCATGCGAAGGACCTGATATTTGCGCTCGAACGCAGGGCGCCTGCAGTAGCATAACGCTCCAGGGGGAAAACGTTCCCCGAGCACTGAGCCTTGGTCTAACGACCGCGCGAGTGGTGTGTTTATCCCTTTGCGCGTCATTAAGTTCGGGTACTATGCGGCGCAGGGTCTCAGGCGGCGGCGGATCACCGTATAATCATCGTTGAGACAATGGTTCGAGATGGTTATATTTACGGTTTGAGCCTTGTGGCCGTGGCTGCGGTGCTTGTATGGGCCACGGGAGCCAGAGCATGGGCAACGGTCCCCCTGCTGCTTGCATTTTTCTTTTTGTGGTTTTTCCGCGATCCCGAACGGCTGATTCCCGCCGGTAACGGTTTGATTGTGTCGCCGGGCGATGGCCTGGTTACCGAAACAGCAAGAATCGATACGCCTGCCGGCCCTCGGCAGCGGATCAGCATATTTCTCAGCGTTTTCGACGTCCATGTAAACCGCTCCCCGATTGGCGGTGTGCTCAGCCGTGTGGAATATCAAAAGGGTTTATATCTGAACGCGATGAACCCGGCGTCGGCAGAACGCAACGAACAGAATATGGTGACGGTGCGCGGAGACGGTTACGAAGTGACATTCAAGCAGATTGCCGGCCTGCTTGCCCGCCGCATTGTTTTCAATTTCAAAGAAGGCGACGTGGTGCAGCGCGGCCAGCGCGTGGGGCTCATCAAGTTCGGCTCGCGGGTGGATGTCCTTATCCCAGCCCACGCGGCAGTGCGGGTTAAGGTGGGCGAGCGCGTCAAGGGCGGGTTCAGCGTGCTGGCGGCAATGCCTGAAGCGGTGACGATGGTCGTGGAGCCAGCGGCCACAGTGTCTCTGGGCGCGGCGGTCGGCGCGCCGGTACCGGAACTGCCCGGGGGAGTTCGCGCTTGAATTTCAATCACTCCTTCAACGATCCAGCGCGAGCCGAGGTTCGGCGCGCACGCTTGCATCGTGGAATGTTCCTGCTGCCTTCGTTCTTTACTTCAATCAACATCGGCGCCGGCTACTGGTCGATCACGCAGACGATTGAGGCAATCAGCGGCAACGCGCAGTTGCATCTTGATCTGGCGGCGATCGGCATCTTGTTTGCGATTCCTTTTGACGCCCTCGACGGGCGCATTGCCCGCATGACCAACACGTGCAGCGATTTTGGTAAGGAGCTGGATTCGCTGGCCGACGTGATTACGTTTGGCGTGGCGCCGAGCCTGCTGGCGTTTGTGTGGGGATTCCACTTTCTGCCCGATTCAATCAATACGGAATTGCGGCAGCACGTTATGCAGGCCGGTGCGTTTGTCTGCTTCCTGTTCCTGTTGAGCGGAGCATCGCGCCTGGCGCGGTTCAACATTTCGCATGACGCGCAGCCGCGCAATCCGGGCCGTCCGGGGCGCAAATATTTTGTCGGTATGCCGATTCCTGCAGCCGCAGGACTACTGGCATCGAGCGTGCATCTTTGCTACGGCATTCCAAACCAGTACTGGTGGATCGCCGTCTCGTGGATGATTCTGGTTGGCCTTACCGGCTTCCTGATGGTGAGCACGTGGCGCTTCTGGTCTGGTAAAGAGATCAACTTTTCCAAGAGCCATCCCTTCCAAATCCTGGTGCTGATTGCCATCTTTATGTATGTGACGATCCGTTATTCCAACTTTGTGCTTTTTGCCATGGCTCTGACGTACATGTTTTCGGGCATATGGGCGGGGGCGGCGTATTCGTGGTCGCGCCGGCGGCGCATAAGGCCGGTTGGAGCCACGCCAGATGCGTCCGACACCGACGCAGGGGATGTGGATCTGGACAAGCGGGACTCAATCAGATTCCTCTAATATTTTCTAGAATTCCGAACAAAGGATGTTTGTGTACAAGATAGCAATTGCCGGAGCCTCTACGCTCCTTGGGCGTGAGTTGAAAGACGTGATATCGGAGTCGCCGCTGGCAGCGGCCAGATTCGCGCTGCTTGATGAGGAAGATGCGCGCGGCCAGCTTGACCAGGTCGGAGACGAGGTCACGATCATCCAGGGGTTCGGCCCCGATGCATTTGAGCGCGTGGATTTTACTTTTCTTTGCGGCTCTGAGGCGCTTACGCGCATGTATTGGAGCCAGGCACTGCGCTCTGGTTCAACGGTTCTGGATTTGAGTGGAGCGCTGGACCAGGAAGCGGGAGTGCTGGTGCGCGCGCCGTGGCTGGGTTCTGAAGCAGCGGCTGCGGATTTGTTTACGCCTGCCGTGGTGCCTGCGCATCCCGCAGCCGTTACTCTGGGTTTGCTGCTGGAGCGCGTGCAGCAGGCGGCGCCGGTTCGCGTTGCGGGAGCTACGGTGATGTTGCCCGCCAGCGAGTTTGGACGCGGCGCAATGGACGAACTGCACCAGCAAACGGTGAGCCTGTTGAGTTTTCAAAGTTTGCCGCGCGCCATTTTCGACGCACAGGCGGCCTACAACTTGCTGGGCGGCCTGGGCGAGAGCACAACCATAGGGCTGGCGGGTGCGGAGGCGCGCATTCGCCGCCATTATGATTCACTCTCCGCCGGACGCTGGCCAAAGCTGGCAATGCAGGTTGTACTGGCTCCGGTGTTCCACGGGCTCACGTTTTCAATTCTTGTGGAGCTGGAACGGCCGGTTGAAATCTCCGCGCTTGAAGAGGCGCTGAGCGGAGAGCACGTTGACCTGGTGCTTGAAGACACGGATTCGCCGTCGAATCTGGCTGCAACAGGGCAGAACGATGTGCTCGTGCGTCTGCGCCCGGAGCAGACGGGCCGCAATCCCAATCAGACTTCGCGCGTGTGGTTGTGGGCAGCTGCGGACAATCTGCGCTTGCACGCGCAGAATGCGATTGATTGTGCGATGGATTTACGCAAGCTAAGGCCGAAGGGGACTGTGCAGTAGGTGAGTGGCGCTTAGGGCCCGTTGAGGTCTTCGGTATCCCAGGTCCCCAATTGCGAGGGACCTGGGGCACCCACTTTCAGTGCTGGATGAGGATATAGGAAACCGGGCCACCGGCCACACCTGGACTGGTCCTCCAGGGGAATGTATTGCTACTCGTAATTGCGATGCATTACATTGGCTACGTCCGAAAAAAGCCAAGTTCATCTCACCCCAAAACGACTTCAAAATTTCGACTTGCCAGGGAGAACTTCATCATGCGCCACCTCGTTGCCGTCGTGTTTCTCGGCTCATTAGTAACCGCTTCCATTGCCCAGCAGGCCACTCCTCCGCAGACACCTCGGCCCGCGCCCGCCCCCCTGCAGGTCCCAAATCCCCACTACGTCACTATTGAACTCAGTCAGGATGTAGACGCTCCCGCTGACACTACCTGGGCGCGTGTCGGCAAGTTCTGCGACATCGGTGAATGGGCATTCCCTGATTGCAAGCTCATCCAGGGCGACGGCGGCTTCGCCTCTGAGCGCACAATCGTTAACGAAATCCTTGTCGGCAAAACGGAGCATAGCTACACCTATGCGCAGCCTGTCCGAAAGGAAGGGAAGTACAACCTGTACCACGGGACGCTTGAAGTGCAGCCAGTCACGTCGAAGACCTCGCGCCTTGTCTACACCTTTTTTTACGACAACAGCATGCTGGCTGACGACGCCGCTCGTGATGCGGAGATTGCAGTTCGTAAAAAGCGCTTTACCAACTATCTCGCCAACATGAAAAAAATTGTCGAGGGTGGCAAGGTTGCAGACTCCGACAAGTCGGCTATGCCGAATGCTCCCAAACCGGACGACCTGCAAACTCCAGATTCCCACTACGTGTCGGTACCCATGAAAGTCGTGGTGAATGCGCCTATTGACGCTGTCTGGGCCCGCATCGGCAAGTACTGCGATATCGGCGAGTGGGGTATTCCCAACTGCACAATCCTCTCAGGTGATGGCAGCAGTCTGGGCACAGTCCGCAGCATTGGAAACGAGGTGCTCGTAGCCAAAACCAGGTACAGCTACCTTTACACTCAGCCAGTCCGCGAAGGCGTCCGCTACAGCATGTACCATGGCACCCTTGAAGCCGTGCCCCTCACCGACAAAACCACCCAACTCAACTACACGCTCGTCTACGACAACAGCAATCTCGCGGATGACGCAGCCCGCCAGAAAGATATGGACAGCCGCCGGGCTCGCTTCACGAAGATGCTGGAGAACATGAAAGTCCTCTCGGAGGGAGGGGCGCTGCCAGTCGGCGCTCTTGGCGGTGGCGGCGCACCCCGGCCTGCTAGTACTCCACAGTAGAGGGGGGCGGGTGGTCAGCCCACTCACCTTTCGAGAGTGTCCCTTCCTTGCGCAGGGTATATCAGGCTGTTTCACGCGGGCTACATGCCGCCGCAGCGCTCCCATAGTTGTTCGATAAAGGCATCGGTCATGCCGGCAATGTAATCGGCGACGGTGCGCGCCAGCCCTTGACTGGGAGTTTGCGCACGATGATCTTCAGGCAGCAGGCCGAGATCGTTCATCAGAAATCCGAACACACTCTTGACTACATGCGCTGCGCGTTCGTGCAGTTCTTCCATTCCGGGCGAGTTGTAGAGGTTGGCGTAGAGAAATTTCTTGGTGGTTGCGCGTGCGTTTTCCATGTCTGCGCTCAACGAAGCGAGCCTGGCCGGAGCGCGACGAATATCTTCGAGCGTGGTCGCGCCCGCCGCCGTCACTCGCGCTCTGGTCTCATTCATCAGATCGGTTACGAAGGCGTTGAGCAGACGCCGCAGAGCATCGTACACGGCGAGCCTGGGAGCGGCCGCAGGGTAGCTGTGCAGCGCAGCGTCGTGGAACTCACGAAACTGCGGAACGGCTTGGCGCACCGCATCGAGTGAAAGAATTCCGGAATCGAGGCCATCGTCGATATCGGCGGTCAAGTAAGCGATCTCGTCGGCGAGGTCGATGAGTTGCGCTTCGAGAGGCGGAAATTGATCAAGAAAATATTCGGCTAGTTCGGGATGAGTTTGCTTTGAATAATCGCGCGAGTGCTTGACGATGCCTTCGCGAACGCCGAGCGTGAGGTTGAGCCCGCGAAATGCCGGGTAACGCTCCTCAAACCAGGTGACGATGCGCAGTGCGTGGAGATTGTGATCGAAGCCGAGGCCGTGGGCACGCAGGGCTTCGTCAAGAGCTTTCTCGCCGGCATGGCCGAAGGGCGGGTGGCCGATATCGTGTGCCAGCGCCAATGCTTCGGCCAGTTCCGCATTCAAGCCGAGAGTGCGGGCCAGTGTGCGCGAAATCTGCGTAACTTCAAGCGTGTGCGTGAGGCGGCTGCGGAAATGATCGCCGGGCGGCTCGCCTGGCACGCGGGTAAACACCTGCGTTTTGCCAGCGAGTCGACGGAACGCACGCGTGTGCAGCACGCGGGCCGCATCGCGTGCAAAGGGAGTGCGGTAGGGGTGCGGCGCTTCAGGGTGCGTGCGCTGCGCGATTTCGTTTTCCGGATCGCCACATGCGGCGACGGCAGCGGGCAGCGGAGCAGGGGATTGGTTTTTATTTTCCATCCGTATTGATTATCAAACAATGGAATGAATGCTTTCACGTCTGGTTATACCGCACAGGGGGACGCTGCCGCTCGAATGTGTCCCCAGTCACGATGAATCGCAAACCGCGATGCTATAACACTCCTTCGTCCAAATGGAACAGTGGACAACGCCGGGAGAGCGGGAGTACCATCCCGCCGGAATTCTTGAAGTGGCCGGCGTGGGGACGAAATGCGCAATCTAAAAGGCGAAAGTTGAAGATGTTCCTGGCCGTTGACGTGCTTTGAGACTTCTGCAGGGAGGTAGAGATGAAAGCGATTAAAACAGCAGCTATGGCGCTGGCGGGGTTGGGGTTGATGTTCGCGTCGGGATGCGACCGTCACAACACGAAAGAGGTGTATTACCTGATTTCGGTTAACTCCACAATGTCCTATTGGCAGACATTGGCCAACGGGTTTAACAAAGCGGCCGCCGAGTATAAGGTGACGGCGAAAGTTGCGGGGCCGGATAACTACGATCCGCAGGCCGAACTTGTCGAGCTGCAAAAGGCAGTGGCGGCAAAGCCGGCGGGTATTCTCATTCAGGTTGCCGATGCCGCTGTGCTCAAGCCGGGAATCGATGCTGCGATTGCCGCGGGAATTCCGGTCATCACGGTCGACTCCGATGCCGGCAACAGCAGGCGCATGTATTTTATCGGCACCAATAATCTTGAAGCCGGACGAACGGGCGGGCAGCATCTTGCTCAAAAGCTCGGCGGAAAAGGCAACGTCGTCTTCTACTCCTTTACAGGGCAGCCGAACATTGATGACCGGCTGCAGGGATTCAAAGATTCGCTGTCGGCGCATCCGGGCATCAAGATTGTTGAAGTGGTAGACGTGAAGGCGGACAGGAACGCGGCGTTCGATCGCACGCAGCAGTTTATGGCTCTTACCGGCGATAAAAAAATTGACGCGTTCGTCAGCCTTGAAG
>JADGNO010000030.1 GCA_017883405.1 Occallatibacter sp.
CGGCATCTCGGTGGGCGCCATCACGTCAACCGAATATGCCGCTCCTAGCGGAGCTTGAGGACAACCTGAACTGCGTGACTATAAACAGGCCGCTCCTAAAGGAGCTAGCGCTTTACCCATGGGCATTGGAATGTTTGATTAGGCCCTCTGCCCAAACAACCCACGTGGCGATGAAGCACAACTGACTCCATGAATTGGCCTTTCGCTATTATCGCAGCCCTGACGATCGCCAGCGCCGTGGCCGCCATGAGCCTGCGCAGCCTGGTGCATTGCGCGCTGGCGCTCACGATCACGTCCGCAGGCCTGGCGGCGTTTTACCTGCAACTTGATGCCCAATTTGTCGGGTTCGCGCAAATCCTGGTGTATATCGGCGCCGTGGCGATACTCATCGTGTTCGCCATCCTGCTGACTCGGAGCGACGAACCTCCCCGGCGTTCGAGATTCTCTTCTGGTGGCGCAGCAGGTGTCGGCATAGCCGTAATCGTATTCGGGTTGTTGACCGGTCTGATCTTGTCGAGCAGGGCAGTGCGACCGGAGATCCGTCCTCCTCCTGAAGTAACCGTCGGCCAAATCGGCAATCAGTTGATGACCAGGTTCATCTTACCGCTCGAAGTGATTGGGCTGTTGCTGACCGCTGCCTTGATCGGGGCCGTGATCATCGCCATGCAGGAAAAGGAGCCCAAATGAGCAGCGAGAATGAAGGATTGCCACCGGAGTATGGATCAAGGCGAGTGACGGTGACTGGCTCGTCTCCATCTTCTGTCCTCAGTGTTCTTAGGGTCTGGAGGTCTGAGTGACGCCACTTACGTCCTATCTCCTGATCTCTGCGCTGCTCTTCGCCATTGGTCTGGCGGGCGCGCTGACTCGTCGCAGCGCGATCCTTGTGCTGATTGGCATCGAATTGATGCTGAATGCGGCAAACCTCAACTTCATTGCGTTTTGGCGATACGGCCCCAACCCGCAAGCGCTCACGGGGATTATTTTCGTGATCTTCTCGATTGGCGTCGCCGCTGCGGAAGCGGCAGTCGGACTGGCGTTGATCATCGCGTTATATAGGCATCGCCGGACAACCAGCCTCGATCGGATCGACTCAATGAAAGGCTGAGATGGATTGGATTGTCCAACAACTGTGGCTGATTCCCGTGGTGCCGCTCGTAGCCGCGGCGGTGAGCGCTTTGCTCAAGCAGCGGCAGCGGCGGCTGTCGGCGTCTCTGGCCGTCGGCTCGATGATCCTCGCGCTGGCTCTGTCGTGCGCGGCCTTGATCAACGCTGTTGTACATTCCGGCACCGGCTCAACTGCAAGGCAGGTGGTCAACTTCTTCTGGTTCCAGGCCGGCGATCCACAGGTCACTGGCACGGCCCTGAGGCTCGGCTGGATATTGGACCCGCTTTCGGCGGTCATGCTTGTGATGGTCTCGTTGGTTGGTCTGCTCATTTTCATCTATAGCCTGGGCTATATGGCGCACGACGAGAACTTTACGCGCTTCTTCTGCTTTCTCTCGCTGTTTGCCTCGGCAATGTTCGGGCTGGTGATCGCCAACAGTCTGCTGCTGCTGTTTATGTGCTGGGAGATCGTCGGCTTGACCTCTTACCTTTTAATTGGCTTTTGGTACCATAAACCAAGCGCGGCGGCAGCGGCGAAAAAGGCTCTCATCACGACCCGGGTCGGCGATCTCGCGTTGCTACTGGGCATGGTGTGGCTGTACTCGAAAACAGGCACGTTGCTGTTTTACGATGGCGGCCACGGCTGTCTCGAGCATTCGGCCCTGGCAACATTGGCGGTTCAAACCACCAGCCTCGGCCTGGCCGTTTCGACCGGCATCGGACTGCTGATTTTCTGTGGTGCGATCGGCAAGTCAGGTCAGGTGCCACTGCACGTCTGGCTGCCGGATGCGATGGAAGGCCCGACGCCGGTCAGCGCACTCATCCACGCCGCAACAATGGTCGCCGCGGGCGTATTTCTGGTGGCGCGGGTGTATCCATTGATGGCAGCGCAGCCCGGAGGCGTCGCTTCTACGCCGGGCGCGCTCCAGGTTGTCACGTGGGTCGGCGCGATTACCGCGATCTTTGCCGCGAGCATCGCGGTTGCCCAGACCGACATCAAACGCATCCTGGCATACTCGACGGTTTCTCAACTAGGCTTTATGATGCTGGGTCTCGGGGCAGGAGGGGTGGCGGTTGGCATGTTTCATTTGATCACGCATGCGTTCTTCAAGGCGCTGCTGTTTCTGGGTGCCGGCTCGGTGATTCACGGCTGCCGGGATGAACAGGACATCCGGCAGATGGGCGGCCTGCGTAAGCTCATGCCGGTAACGTTCGCGACTTACGCTGTCGGGATGCTCGCTTTGAGCGGCTTTCCACTGATCTTCTCTGGGTTTTGGAGCAAGGAGGAGATCCTGCATTCCGCGCACGTCTGGACCGCGCCCGCGCCGTTCTATTTGGGCGTCGTTGCCGCGCTCCTGAGCGCCTTCTACATGACCCGCCAGGTTTGCTATGTGTTTTTTGGATCGGTTCGTAGCAGCCGGCATGAGGCGGCTCATATTTCGAACTCTTCCATCCCCAACAAATCAGAGCCTCCTCACGTCGGCTGCTACGAGGCGCACGAAAGCCCGTGGGTGATGACGATCCCGCTCCTGGTTTTGGCGGCGTTTTCCGTGCTGCTTGGATTTCTCGGCACGCCAGCCTGGCCTTGGTTCCAGGGCTTTCTCGGTGGTGAGCGGGCAGCCGGCGATCTGGGCAAGCTGTTCGAGGGCGACGTGCTGCGGTTGATGGTGCTTTCAAGCGCCGTCGTCTTCGTCGGGCTGGGTTTAGGCTGGTGGCTCTATGGCCGGAAACCGGTGAGGAGTGCGGATGAGCCTGACGTGCTGGAGCCACTTCAGCCGGAAGTCTTCGCGCTGCTGAAAAGGAAGTATTTCGTGGACGAGATCTACGAGGCGTCCGTGATTCGCTTCAGCGCATGGTGGGCACAGGTTTGTGCCTGCCTGGACGATTGGCTTTGGAACGGCGTGGTGCAATTGCTCTCGCTCCTGGTGGTGGGCCTGGCCTGGCTTAACCGGTATTTCGACGAGTACGTGGTGAATTCAGGCTTCGACGCCGGCTGCCGTCGTCTGAGCAATGGTGGGGTTCTGATGTCACGTCTGCAATGCGGGCGTGTGCAAAGGTATCTGCGCCTCTTTGGCGTGGCATTGACGGTGCTGGTGCTGTTGTTGATCTGGGGGTGCGGTGCACCATGAACGGCCTGCCGTTGCTTACGGTCCTGACCCTGGTTCCGCTGCTCGGCGGCTTGGTTGTCATTGGCTTGGGGGCTGAGCAAAAGCGGCTCGCGCGCTGGTTTTCGCTGGGATTAAGTTTGGGAGCACTGGCGCTTACCTTGGCTCTGTGGCACCAGTTCAATTCCATTTCGGGTGAGCTGCAATTTCAGGAACGGCACCCCTGGATTCCCACGCTCGGCGTTGAGTATCGCGTCGGCGTGGATGGCCTTGGTTTGCTGATGTTGTTGCTCTCGGCTGTTGTGGTGCCGATGGCCATGCTGGCATCCTGGAGAATCGAGGAACGCGTTCCGCTCTATTTCGCACTGGTGCTTTTCCTGGAAGCCGGGCTTTTTGGCACGTTCACCGCGTTGAACTTCTTTCACTGGTTTATCTTCTGGGAGCTGAGCCTGATCCCGGCATTCTTCCTCATCAAGCTCTGGGGTGGGCCGATGGCGACTTCCGCCGCAACACAGTTCTTTCTTTACACCATGGTCGGTAGCGTCGCGCTGCTGCTCGCTTTCCTGGCTATCTTCTTATGCACGGGGAAATTCGATTTCACCGAATTGGCCGACATGGGGCGTAATGGCACTCTGACTTCCGCACTATCCGACGGGCTCGGTTGGAAGCAGTTGAACTCGAGGCCCTTAGCGCTGATCATCTTCGCTGGCGCATTCCTCGGATTCGCGGTAAAGGTGCCACTGATCCCTTTTCACACCTGGCTGCCGCCGGCCTACGCCGAAGCTCCGACGGGCACAACAATGCTTTTGACCGGGGCAATGTCCAAGATGGGCATGTATGGTTTCCTGCGCGTCCTGTGGCCGATCTTCCCGGAGGAAATGCACTGGATTCTGACGCCGCTGCTTTGGCTGGCCGTGATCACGATTATCTTCTCTGCCAGCGCGGCCTTTGCGCAACGGGACCTGAAGCGTGTTCTGGCCTATTCATCCATCAACCACCTCGGCTACTGCTTTCTGGGGATTCTCGCGATAGCGAAGTTCACGGGCCTCGGCGCGGCCTCGGCCACGGCCAAGGCCGCCGTGCTCAACGGCGTGTTCCTGCAGATGTTCAACCATGGCCTGACAGCCGCGACCCTGTTCTGGTTTGTCGGGATGATCGAGCGGCGGAGTGGTGGTGTGCGCGGGCTGAACGATTTCGGTGGCTTGCGCAGGATTATGCCGGTCTTCTGCGGGCTGATGGGAATCGCCTTGTTTTCTTCGCTCGGTCTTCCCGGACTGAACGGTTTTATCGGCGAGTTCCTGATCTTCAAAGGTGCGTTCGCGCTGGTCACCTGGGCTACAGCGCTATCAGCGATTGGCTTGCTGCTCACGGCGATCTTCATCCTGACGATCCTGGAACGCGTTTTCAACGGCCCGCTGAATGCGACTTGGACGAAGATGCCCGATCTGACAATGCGAGAACGAGTTGTTGTGCTGCCCGCCCTCGCTTTGATGTTTGTGCTGGGCGTCTATCCGCAATTCGTGCTGGGCGTGATTAACAGCACCGTGGTGCAGATGGTGAAGGAACGGACATTCTGACCATGCTCGCCTGGACCATCTACATTTCATTCCTCGGTGCGGGCTTGTCCGCGCTGCTGCCGAAAGGCAATGCCCGCGCCGCGCGCGCGATGGCCTTGTTGACGGCAATCCTCGGTTTCGCTACCGCGCTGGCGGGCACTCTCCAAGCCAAATCGGGGGCTCTCCAGACCATCGTCAAAGTCCCATGGATCCCATCCCTTGGCATCGAATATCACCTTGCGGCAGATGGCATCAGTCTCACGCTGGTTCTACTGACGGGCATCGCCTCCGTCACCGGAATCCTCTTTTCCTGGAATATTGAGCACCGGGCGAAGGAGTTCTTCGCCCTTTACCTCACGCTCATTGCGGGCGTTTATGGTGTGTTCCTGAGCTTCGACCTCTTCCTGTTTCTTGTGTTCTACGAATTGGCCATCATTCCGAAGTACTTCCTCATCGCGATCTGGGGTTCGACGCGGAAGGAGTATGGCGCCATGAAGCTGGCGCTTTATTCTTTCGTCGGCAGCGCAATGGTGCTCATCGGCTTGATTGCGGCTTATGCGATCGCCGGCGGCAAGACGATGAACGTGCTCGAACTGGCTCGGTTTCCGTTCCCACACAGCATTCAGATGTGGGCATTCCCGCTGGTGTTCGTCGGATTCGCTATTCTGGCCGGCCTCTGGCCGTTCCACACGTGGGCGCCGACGGGTCATGTGGCAGCGCCGACGGCGGCTTCCATGCTGCTGGCCGGCGTAGTGATGAAACTGGGGGCCTACGGCTGCCTAAGGGTGGCCATGACACTCTTCCCGCGAGGCCTGGACCCGTGGGGCTGCACTCTTCTCGGGCTCGGTTCGTGGCGCGACGTGCTCAGCGTCCTCGCCGTCATCGGCATCGTCTATGGCGGGATGGTCGCACTGGTGCAGAAGGACTTTAAGTTCGTTATCGGCTATTCGAGCGTGAGCCACATGGGCTTCGTGCTCCTGGGGCTCCTGACGTTGAACTCGATTGGCCTGAGCGGCGCGGTGCTGCAAATGTTCTCGCATGGCATCATCGCCGGACTGTTGTTCGCGGTCGTCGGCCGCATGGTATATGACCGGGCACATACGCGCGACCTGACAGCTTTGCAGAAATGGAATCTGAGCACGCTGATCCCATTCGCGGCAGTGACCTTCACTATCGCGAGCGTGGCCTCGATGGGCTTGCCGGGATTCAGTGGCTTTGTGGCGGAATTGCAGGTGCTGATCGGCGCGTGGCAGGCATTCCCGAC